>JAKISI010000004.1 GCA_021648685.1 Candidatus Polarisedimenticolaceae bacterium | reverse complement strand
AAAACAGCGCCACAAAGCCGGCGGCCATGAAGCCGCCGACCATGATCTCCATGGTTCTCATCTGTGCCATTATTACTCTCCAAACATCAGTGCGGTTAACACAAAATCCAAACAGAGTATTGCCAGCGCGGAGTGCACCACGGTACGGGTGGTTGCCCGGCTGACGCCTTCTGAGGTTGGTACGCAGTCGTGTCCCTGGAACAGCGCAATCCAGGTGCAGACAAAGCCAAAGACGATACTCTTGATGACGCCGTTATAGATATCTTCATGCAGATCAATCTTGGCCTGCATCTGCGACCAGTAGGCCCCTTCGTCTACCCCGAGCAGTCCGACGCCGACAAGATGTCCGCCGATGACGCCAATGGCGCTGAATATGGCTGCGAGCAGTGGCATGGAGAGCAGTCCGGCTATAAAACGGGGGGTCAGTATCCGCTTGATTGGGTCAACCGCCATCATCTCCAGCCCGGAGAGCTGTTCGGTCGCTTTCATCAGACCGATCTCGGCGGTCAGGGCAGATCCGGCCCGGCCGGCAAACAGCAGCGCCGTGACCACAGGCCCCAGCTCACGCACCAGTGAGGCGGCGACCATAACACCCAGGGCCTCCTCTGCGCCGAACTGGGAGAGGATGTAGAATCCCTGAAGCCCCAGCACCATGCCGACGAAGAGGCCGGAGATGGTGATGATCAGCATTGAGAGCACGCCCACGGAGTAGAGTTGTGCAATCAGCAGCTTTGGCCGTCTGATCAGGTCGGTGATGCCTGAAAACATGTGCAGCAGCAGCAGATGTCCGCGTCCCAGCCGCTGCAGGCTGGCGATGCCGGCGCGCCCCAGTTGGGCCAGCCGTTCCATCAGGGGGTTGCTCCTGTCTTATGGGCGGCGGCCTTTTCCAGTATGTCCGCTTCCAGCGGCTTGGCTGGAAAGTGGAAGGGCACGGGGCCATCAGGCAGGCCATCCATAAACTGGCGCACCCAGAATGAGGTGGAGTTGGCGATCTGCTTGCTGGGGCCGCCTGCAATGACCTTGCCGTTTGAGATGACATAGATCATGTCGGCAATATTTGTGGTCTCCTGCACATCGTGGGAGACCACGATACTGGTCAGACGGCTGGCCTTGTTGAGGCGTGGGATGAGCTGCACCAAAACCCCCATGGAGATGGGATCCTGCCCGGTAAATGGCTCATCGTACATGATCATCTTGGGGTCGAGCACGATGGCGCGTGCCAGTGCTGCGCGTCGCGCCATGCCGCCCGAGAGCTCGGATGGCATCAGATCCCGCGCCCCGCGCAGGCCAACGGCCTCCAGCTTTATCAGCACCAGCTTGCGGATGATGGATTCAGGCAGCCTGGTATGCTCGCGCAGCGGGTAGGCGACGTTTTCGAAGACGTTGATGTCGGTCAGCAGGGCGCCGCTTTGAAACAGCATCCCCATGCGCATGCGCAGCTTGTAGAGATCCTTGTTGTTTAGCTTGTGCACATCCTGTCCGTCTACATGGATGGTGCCGGCATCCGGGCGCAGCTGTCCGCCGATCAGCTTGAGCAGCGTGGTCTTGCCAGTGCCGCTGGGCCCCATAATGGCGGTGATCGACCCTCTGGGGATGTCGATATCAATGCCGTCAAAGATGGCTCGCTCGCCGCGATAGAATCGCAGGTCGCGGATCTTGACCAGTGGCTCGTTGCTATTGTCAGACTGTTGTGACATGACTTCCCGGTTCTGTGTTTGGTTCTTGCAGGAGAGCCTCTTAGAACCAGGCTTCCAAAGCGGCGTATTTTCACCTCTTCTGCTCTATGGGGTCAAGCGGCCTTGGACAATTGTGCAAAGGTCTGAAAAAATGCGCGGTTCTTTCGACTAAATCTCTTCTGGATGCGATCCGCTATCTTATGCTGTTAAATACTGTTGCAATCATGGTTGGTTTTGCGCTGCTGGTCTGGGGGGCGGATCGTTTCGTTCTGGGTGCAGCGGCCATTGCACGCAATCTGGGGCTCTCCCCCATGCTGATCGGCCTGACGATTGTCGGGCTTGGCACCTCGGCTCCCGAGATTCTGGTCTCTGTGATGGCCTCTTTTCAGGGCAACCCCGGTCTGGCCATTGGTAATGCCCTGGGGTCAAATATCGCCAACATCGGCCTGATCCTGGGTCTCACGGCGCTGATTGTGCCGCTAACCGTCTGCTCCAATGCGCTGCGGCGTGAGTATCCTATTCTGCTGGCGATCTGCATGCTGGTGCTGGTGCTGATGCTGGATGGGGAGCTGGGTCGCCTGGATGGCGCTATTCTGCTGGTCGCGCTGGTACTAGTGATCATTGCTCTGGCGAGTATTGCGCTGCGCAGCCGTACGGAAAAAGATAAAGACCCGATGGTGAGCGAATATGAGGCGGAGATGCCGGAGGCGCTCAGTACCAAGAGCGCTATCCTCTGGTTTGTGATCGGGCTGGCGCTGCTGTTGTTCAGCTCGCGGCTGCTGGTTTGGGGGGCGGTAAACATCGCAGTCTCCTTTGGTATCAGCGATCTGGTGATCGGGCTGACCATTGTTGCGCTGGGTACCAGCCTGCCGGAGCTGGCGGCATCCATCACCAGTGCGCTGAAGGGTGAGCACGATATTGCGATTGGCAACGTGATCGGTTCAAACATCTACAATCTGCTGGCCGTGCTGGCGGTGCCGGGGCTTGTGGTGCCGGGTCTCTTTGCGCCGGAGGTGCTGAGCCGCGATCTGCCAGTTATGATCGGCCTGACCCTGGCCATCTTTGTTATGGGCTATGGCTTTAGAGGCAGTGGCCGGATCAACCGCTTTGAAGGGCTGCTTCTGGTATTGTGCTTTGTCGCCTATCAGGCGTTTCTCTTCATTGTCAAAGAGGCGGAGCCGGTCGATGGCGGGCAGGCGGCCATTGTTCACATGCTGGATGAGGTAAAGGCATGACCAGACCAGTCGATCTTCCAGCGACCCAGATCGAGCAGCTTCAGGCATTGGGGCTGGCGGTCATCAAGACAGAAGCCAGAGCAGTTGAGGCACTGGCTTCGCGCATTAACGGCAATTTCGCCACTGCCTGTGGCTATATGCTGGGGTGTGAAGGACGCATCGTGGTGACGGGTATGGGAAAGTCCGGCCATATCGGGGGCAAGATTGCCGCCACCCTGGCCAGCACCGGCAGCCCCGCCTTCTTTCTCCATCCCGGCGAAGCCAGCCACGGCGATCTGGGGATGATTACCACCAAGGATGTCGTATTGGCACTCTCCAATTCGGGGGAGACCGCAGAGCTGCTGACCATCCTCCCATTGATCAAACGCCAGGGCGTACCGTTGATTGCGATGACCGGCAAGCCTGGTTCCAGCTTGGCTCAGAATGCGGATGTGCATATTGATGTCAGCGTCGAGCAGGAGGCCTGCCCGCTCAATCTGGCGCCCACCTCCAGTACCACAGCGGTGCTGGTCATGGGTGATGCGCTGGCGATAGCGCTGCTGGAGGCGCGCGGTTTTACCGAAGAGGACTTTGCGCGCTCTCACCCCGGAGGCACGCTGGGTCGCCGTCTGCTGCTGCACATCGGTGATATTATGCACACGGGTGAGCGGGTGCCGCAGGTGAATCTTCGGGCGCTGCTGCCCGATGCGCTGCTGGAGATGAGCAATAAGGGTCTGGGTATGACCGCAGTGGTGGATGATCAGGGGCGGCTGGCTGGTATCTTTACCGATGGTGATCTGCGGCGGGTGCTGGATCGGGGGCTGGATCTGCACCACAGCACGATGCATGAGGTGATGACCACCGGCTGCACCACCGCCCGTGCCGACCAGCTGGCCGCTGAGGCGCTCCAGATTATGGAGGAGAAAAAGATCAATGCGCTGCTGGTGCTGGATGGTCAGCAGCGTGTGATGGGTGCCTTCAATATGCATGACCTGCTGCGTGCCGGGGTGGTCTGATGCAGGAGATCCTGGAAAAAGCGAGCCGTATTCGCCTGATTATCTTCGACGTGGATGGCGTATTGACCGATGGCAATCTCTACCTGGGCAACAGTGGCGAAGAGCTAAAGACCTTCAATATCAAGGATGGCCTGGGCATAAAGCTGCTGATGCGCTCAGGGGTGGAGGTGGGCGTGATTACCGGCCGCAAATCCCGACTGGTTGCGCAACGGATGCAGAGCCTGGGGGTCGAACATATCTACCAGGGGCAGCACCACAAACTCCCTGCCTACCAGGAGCTGGTGGCAAAGCTGGGGTTTGAGGCGGAGCAGGTCGCCTATGTGGGCGATGACCTGATTGATCTGCCGCTGATGCGGCGGGTTGGATTTGCGGTTGCGGTCGCAGATGCCCACTCACTGGTCAAACAGCACGCCCACTGGCAGACCCCTGCGGTCGGTGGAAAAGGTGCGGTGCGGGAGGTCTGCGAGCTGCTGATGAAGGCGCAGGGTACGCTGGATGAGGCCTACCGGGTCTATCTTGAGTAGCCTGTTGATGCCAAGCCAGAGAAGAGTCATTATCGGGTCGCTGTTTATTCTGCTGGCTGCAGGCAGCGCCCTGCTGTTGCAGGTGACGGATGAGGGGGAGGACGAACAGGTCGAGGTGAAGCGTGCACCCGATTACTATGTGGAAGATTTCTCTATCACCACGATGGATATTGATGGCAAGCTGGAGCAGACCCTCTCTGCCGAGCGGATGTTGCACTACCCGGATGATGACAGCACCGAGCTGACCCGTCCGCATCTGGTGATCTATGAAGAGGGCGCCCCCCCCTGGAAAATCAAGTCAGAGACGGGGTGGATCTCAGGCGATGGGCAGTTGATGCTGCTCAATGGAGAGGTCAAGATCGCTCGTGCGGCAGCCCCCGGGGTTCGCCCGGTGCGCATTGACACCCGTGATCTGCGGGTGCGCCCAAAAGAGAACTATGCCGAGACAGATGAGAAGGTGAAGATCCGCAGTCTGGGTGATGTGCAGACATCCGTTGGCATGCAGGCCTGGCTGAATGAGCCGATACGGCTCAAATTCCTATCAAAGGTACGAGGACATTATGAAATTGATTAAATGGCTCTGCGGTGGTGTTCAACAGCCGTTGATACTGGTGCTGCTGCTTCTGTTGGGTGGACAGGCGCAGGCACTCTCCACAGATAAAGATCAACCGATAGAGGTTGAAGCCGATGGCATGGAGATCGATGAGGGCAAGGGCGTGACAACCTATCGTGGCAATGTAGAGGTGGTTCAGGGCAGCATCCGGCTGAAGGCGGATACCGTCTATATCTTCCAGAGCGCAGGCAATACAGATCGTCTGGAGGCGGAGGGCAACCCGGTCTATTTCCGGCAGCGTCCGGATGGCAAGCAGGAGGATGTAAAGGGTCATGCATCGCGCATCGAATACAACACGAACAGTGAGCTGCTCTATATGGTTGGAGATGCGGTGCTGTTTCCGGGTGATGGGCATAAACTCACCAGCCAGCGCATCACCTACGACCGGGTAAAGGCCGTTATGAAAGCGGGTGCCGCAGTCTCACACGGCAAGAAGCCGGCAAAATCCGGGCGGGTTAAAACTGTCCTGGCACCGCGCAAGAAAAGCACTGATGCAAAATGACCACACTTTCAGCCAGCGGACTGACCAAGCAGTATAACAAGCGAGCGGTTGTAAACGGCATCTCGCTGGAGGTCGCCAGTGGTGAGGTGGTGGGGCTGCTGGGTCCAAACGGGGCGGGCAAGACCACCTGCTTCTATATGATTGTGGGGCTGGTTCCGGTAGATAAAGGGAGCATCTCCCTCAACGACCATGACATTACCCTGCTCCCGATGCATGCCCGGGCACGGCTGGGGCTGGGCTATCTGGCACAGGAGCCATCGACCTTCAGAAAGCTCAGCACGCGGGATAACATACTGGCCATTCTGGAGACCCGAAAAGAGCTGTCGGGTGAAGAGCGGCAGCTAAAGTGTGAAAATCTGCTGCGCGAGCTAAACATCAGTCACCTGCGTGACAGCCTCGCCATGAGCCTCTCCGGTGGAGAGAGACGGCGACTGGAGATTGCCCGCACCCTGGCGATGGAGCCACGTTTCATTCTGCTGGACGAACCGTTTGCCGGGGTTGACCCCATCTCTGTGGTGGATATTCAGAAGATAATCAAACATCTGGCGAGCCTTGGAATCGGCATTCTCATCACCGACCACAATGTCCGGGAGACCCTTGGAATCTGTGACCGGGCCTACATCGTGAATGATGGTACCGTGCTGGCAGAAGGGGAACCGGATGATATTCTGGCGCATGATGGGGTTCGTGCAGTCTATCTTGGAGAAGATTTCAGTATGTAGATACGCCCCCCCGGTTTTGGGCTAGAATGACAGTAATGGGATTATTTGAAATCATACAAGAAATGTACCAACGTCATTTCAACAGGCTCGCATGAAGCAGACGTTACAGCTTCGTCTAGGGCAGCACCTCACAATGACCCCGCAGTTGCAGCAGGCCATAAAGCTGCTGCAACTCTCCACGCTGGATCTTAAGCAGGAGATCCAGGATGCGCTCGACTCGAACCTGATGCTGGAAGTCGAGGAGGAGGGCGGCGCCTCCCACGAGCCATCAAACAGCGCCGGGCAGGGTGATGATGACCCCTTCCAGCAGGGTGCAGTGAGTGGAAACGATGCCAATAACGAGCAGGAGGTCAATGCGGCATCGGACAGCATGCCGGAGGATCTGCCGGTCGATAGCGCTTGGGATGATGTCTACGACAGCCTGCCCCCCCCTCAATCGGGGACTCCGCGGGACAGTGTGGACACCGAGTTTCTGCTGCACAGGGACATTACCCGGACACTCAACGACCATCTTCTCTGGCAGATGAACCTGTCGCTGTTCAGCGACACGGATCTGACCATCGCCACCTCGATCATTGATGCCATCAATGAAGATGGTTATCTGACCTGCAACCTGGAAGAGATCCATGCCGGACTGGAGAGTGAAGAGATCGAGCTTTCTGAGGTTGAGGCGGTACTGCACCGAATCCAGAGCTTCGATCCTTCCGGTGTTGCGGCAAGAGACCCACAGGAGTGCCTGCTGCTGCAGCTGCAGCAGCAGCCCGAAGAGACGCCGCTGCTGGGTACGGCCATCCGGCTTGTGAGAGAATATTTCGACCTGCTGGCGCGTCAGGATCACAACAGAATCAAACAGGCGCTGAAACTCTCTGACGATGAAGTGGGTCAGATTAATGCGCTGATCCGCTCGCTTCACCCGCACCCAGGAAGCCTCATTGCAGAGTCGCCAGCGCCCTATGTGGTTCCGGATGTATTTGTATTCAAGAAAAATGGCAGCTGGCAGGTTGAACTCAATCCGGATGCCACGCCGCGCATACGGGTTAACAGCGGCTACTCCAGCCTGATTAAGCGGGCGGATAACAGCGCAGACAACACCTGCCTGAAAAGCCATCTGCAGGAGGCGCGCTGGTTTATAAAGAGCCTGCTCAGTCGGAACGACACACTGCTCAGGGTGGCCACCAAGATTGTGGAATTTCAACGCCCCTACTTCGATTATGGTGAAGAGGCGATGAAACCTTTGGTGCTGAGGGATGTGGCGGAAGAGCTGGAGATGCATGAATCCACCATCTCCCGGGTTACTACACAAAAGTACATGCACACCCCGCGCGGCACCCTGGAGTTCAAATATTTTTTCTCCAGCCATGTCAGCACGGCAGCAGGTGGTGAGTGCTCAGCCACAGCGATTCGCGCGCTCATCAAAAAACTGGTTGCCGCTGAACGGCCTGGCAAACCGCTCAGCGACAACAGACTCGCGTCCATACTCTCGGAGCAAGGCATCAAGGTCGCTCGACGTACTGTTGCCAAATATCGGGAATCCATGGCAATCCCGCCATCGAATGAACGCAAACGCCTTGCATAGGCACCACACAATCAGGAGTTTACAATGCAGATAAACCTGACCGGACACCATGTCGATATTACTGACTCACTGCGTAACTATGTAGATAGCAAATTTGAGCGGCTGGAACGGCATTTTGACCATGTTTCCAATGTGCATGTCATCCTTACGGTTGAAAAGCTGCGGCAAAAGGCAGAAGCTACGCTCCACCTCAACGGAGCTGATGTCTTTGCCGAGTCAGTGCGGGAAGATATGTATGCCGCCATTGATTCGCTAGTGGATAAACTGGATCGGCAAGTAAAAAAGCATAAAGAGAAAAGTAAAAATTACCGCAACCATCTGGAGCCGACAGAGATTCCGACCTAACGAGTAGAAGCACTTTAGGTCAGGCATATAATCTGTTTAGAGAGATCTATGTTTCCTGTCAACTTTCTTACGGCCGCACGGGTCGATTGCGACTGCAAGGCCGGTAGCAAAAAACGTCTGCTGGAACGGGCTGGGGAGCTGCTGGCAACAGCCGCCCCCAGCCTTTCATCGGAAGAGGTGTTTGAGCAGTTGCTGGAGCGCGAGCGACTGGGCAGCACCGGCCTGGGGCATGGAGTTGCGCTGCCACACGCTCGAATGAAGGGGATCAGTCAGGCATGTGGTGCGTTGATCTGTCTGGAAGCAGGCGTTGATTACGACGCGATAGATGGCCAGCCGGTTGATCTGGCATTTGGACTGCTGGTTCCCCATGATGCCACGCAAGAGCATCTTCAGCTGCTGGCCAGGCTGGCATCGCTCTTTAGCCAGGAGGCATTCCGCAACCACCTCAGAGAGGCAAAGGATAGCGAAGCGATTACCGCGCTCATACAGCAGGCAGGTGACTATCAGGAGAGCGCATGAGTGTCCCGGCCACCGCCCGTGACCTGTTTGATACCCTTAAGGACAAGCTGACACTGGAGTGGGTGGCAGGAGAGGCAGGTGGCAATCGTCAGCTGAAAGGCAAGCTGCCCGAGGCGCAGGATCAGCCGCTGGCGGGGCAGCTCAACAACATCCATCCCAACCGGATACAGATCATTGGTCCGGCCGAGCTTGCCTATCTCTCCACATTGGGAAAAAACTCCCACCAGGATGTCATGGACAAGCTCTTTTGGGGGCTGCCAGCTGCGGTCATACTGGCTAACGACTCCGAGGTGGATCAGGAGTTTATAAACTACGCCGAACGTACCAATACCCCGCTGCTGCGCTCCCCCCTGCCCGACAACAAGCTGCTGAGCAATCTTCAATACTATCTGGCTCGTGCACTGGCGGAGAGCATTACGGTCCACGGCGTATTCATGGAGGTGCAGGGGATGGGGGTTCTGCTGACGGGCGACCCGGCCGTGGGTAAAAGCGAGCTGGCGTTGGAGTTGATCACCCGTGGCCACCGGCTGATTGCGGACGATGCCCCTGAATTTTCACGCATGGCTCCCGATATTCTGACTGGCAGCTGCCCACCGCTGCTGCAGGAGTTTTTAGAGGTAAGGGGGCTGGGCATACTCAATGTGCGCAGCATGTTTGGTGGCAGCGTAATCAAAAAAGAGAAATATCTGCGGCTCATCGTCAATTTGAAACGGCTGAGCCAGGAGGAGCTGGTGGGGATAGACCGGCTACAGGGCAGCTACTCCAGCAGAGAGTTGCTGGGGGTGAAAACACCGGAGGTGACCATCCCGGTTGCGCCGGGGCGCAACCTTGCCATACTGGTGGAGACGGCAGTGCTGCAACACATCCATCGCTGTCAGGGCTATGATGCAGCGCAAGATTTTATGGAACGCCAGCAAAAGATGATCTTTAAAAACAGAGAAAAAAAGAGACCACCAACCCCACCCTAAACCGATGAAACTGATCATTGTTACGGGCCTGTCAGGCTCAGGAAAAAGCATCACACTGCATACGCTAGAGGATATGGGGTATTACTGTGTTGATAACCTCCCCGTATTTATGCTTGAATCCTTTGGCCGGGAGCTGGCTCAATCAGAGGATGATGCCTACCAGTTAACTGCAATTGGCATCGATGCCCGCAACCGCTCAGACTGCCTGTTGAAAGCGCCCGCTGTAGTGCAGGATCTACGCAAACGGGGTATTGATTGTGAGATTCTGTTTCTTGAAGCCCAGGATGAGACGCTGCTCAAACGCTTCAGCGAGACCCGGCGCAAGCACCCGCTAACCGCTGCGGATGTGCCGCTGGCTGAAGCGGTAGAGCTTGAGCGCACCTTGCTGGAGCCGTTGCTGAGCCATGCAGACCTGAAGGTGGATACGACGCACACCAACATCCACGAGCTGCGCAGCATTATTCGACAGCGGCTGACCAGCGAACTCAAGGCTCCGAAGGCGATGTCGATCCTGTTCCAGTCGTTTGGGCATAAGCATGGTGTCCCCAAGGATGCCGACTTTGTCTACGATGTGCGCTGCCTGCCAAACCCCCACTGGATAGCGGAGCTACGCCCTTATACGGGGTGTGACCAGCCGGTTGTCGATTTTCTGGGCCAGGACAAGCAGGTTCAGAAGATGCTGGAGCATATTATCCAGTTCCTGCAGGCCTGGATCCCGGCATTTGAAGAGGATGGCCGCAGCTATCTGACGGTGGCGATTGGCTGCACGGGTGGACAGCACCGCTCGGTCTATCTGGCAGAGCAGCTGGCAAAGCATTTTCAGTCACAGGGGCGAAGCATACTGTTAAGACATCGGGAGCTGCCATGAGCATCGGGCTGCTGCTGATTACGCACAACCGCATTGGTGCTGAGCTGCTGAGCACCGCCAAGACCATGCTGGGTTACTGCCCGCTCCAGGCCGAGGCCATGGATATTGCCCAGGATTGTGATCCCGAAGAGCAGCGCCAGTGCGCCAAAACCATTATTGAGAGGCTGGATCAGGGGGAGGGTGTGCTGATTATGACCGACATGTATGGCGGCACCCCCAGCAATATCGCCTGTGGGATGATCGATGGTGATCGGGTCACCGTGGTGGCGGGTGTCAACCTCCCCATGCTGATCAGAGTGCTGAACTATCCGCAACAGGATCTGGCAACATTGACCAAAAAGGCAGAAGGTGGCGCGCATATTGGTGTCAGGATATGCTGACCCTCTCATGATTGAACAGAGTGTAACCATTGTTAACAAATTGGGGCTGCATGCCCGGGCAGCAGCCAAGCTGGTGACCTGTGCCAGCTGGTTCGTCAGCAGCGTGCAGCTGGATTACAACGGCCAGGTGGTCAATGGCAAAAGCATTATGGGCGTCATGATGCTGGCCGCGGCCAAAGAATCAGAACTCTTGTTGCGGGTAGAGGGTGAAGATGAAGCCGAAGCAGCTGAAGCGTTAACAGCGCTCATCGCTGACCGCTTTGGAGAGAATGAATGACGCTGATCTGTACCGGCATCGGCATCGGAGTCGCCTCCAGCATCGCCATTGGTGAGGCCTATTGCCTGCAATGTGGTCAGATAGAGACTCACAGGCGAGCCATCGCACCCGCAGAGGTGGCGCATGAAACCGACAGGTTTCAGCAGGCCGTCCTGGCTGCGCGCCAGGATTTGAGTGCGGTTCGGGATCAGATCCCCAAATCCACACCGACCGACATCTGTGCATTCATCGATACCCACCTCCTGATGCTGGAGGATGCGGCGCTGGTGGAGACCCCCATCGAGACCATCCAGTCACAGCTCTGCAATGCAGAGTGGGCCTTGCAGCTGCGCCGTAACGAACTGGTGAAGCTGTTCGATGCGATGGAGGATCCTTACCTGCGCACTCGCAAGGATGATGTTGATCATGTGGTCGGGCAGATCCAGAAGCATCTCATCGGCCAGCATGACAGCCCGGTAACCGATGAAGATGAACTCAGGGGCAAGATCATCCTGGCTCAGGATCTGACCCCGGCAGATACCATTCTGATGCGCAATCAGGGTGTTGCCGCCTTCATTACAGAGTTTGGTGGGCCGATGTCCCATACGGCCATTCTGGCTCGCAGCCTGGGGATACCGGCGGTGATTGGTGTTCATCACGCCACCCAGCATCTGCGGCATGGTGAGCTGTTGATCATGGATGCCGAGCAGGGCATCGTGCTGGCAGACCCGGATGAGCGCACGCTACAGCACTACCGTAAAAGGCGCGATGCTGAACAGGCTCACATTATCAGCCTGCGGGTTCTGATCAAGGAGCCTGCTACAACCATGGATGGAACCGATATTACGCTGCTGGCAAATATTGAGCTGCCGGAGGATATCGAAGTAACCAATGATGTGGGTGCGGCGGGTGTAGGGCTCTATCGCACTGAATTTCTCTACATGAACCGGGCGCAGCCACCCAATGAAGAGGAGCATCTGGCCAGTTACAGACGAATTGTGGAGGGGTTGAATGGCATTCCAATCACCATTCGCACCCTCGATTTAGGGGCAGACAAGGAGGCTGATGGTTGCTGCCATGATATGCAGCCAGCCAGCAACCCGGCGCTTGGGCTGCGTGCCATACGGCTCTGTCTCAAAGAGCCAAAGCTCTTCCGGCCGCAGCTGCGAGCCATTCTGCGGGCTTCTGCCTATGGGGAGGTCCGCATTATGATCCCCATGCTCTGTAATCTGCAGGAGCTGCGTGCAGTAAAGCTGATCATCGAGGAGCTCAAACAGGAGCTGAAACAGGAAGGGCATGACTTCAACCCCAAGATGCCCATTGGCGGAATGATTGAGGTGCCTGCCGCAGCATTGGCGGCCGACAGCTTTGCCCGGCACCTGGATTTTCTCTCCATCGGCACCAATGACCTGATTCAGTATACCCTGGCGGTTGACCGGGTAGATGATGAGGTCAACTACCTCTATGACCCGCTTCACCCCTCAATATTGCGACTGATCCAGTATGTTATTCAGGCCGGCCACAAGAGCGGAACCCCGGTCAGCATGTGCGGTGAAATGGCCGGAACCCCTCTTTACATCCCGCTGCTTCTGGGCATGGGGCTACGGAGATTCAGCATGCAGCCGGGCTCCATGCTGGAGGTCAAACGCATCATCCGAGCCAGCAATATTGAGCAGCTGACAGAGCAGGTTACCCACCTGATGCAGCACATCAATGAGGAGAATGCAGTTCGCCGGGTTGCACAGCTTTACCCTGTAACCCACTGAAAAATCCCCCGTTCCTGCGCCGCGCCTGTTACACTTACAGCCCCCTTTTTTTACGCTAGGTCAGGCCGCCATGGCCCCTTCATCAGAACCCAACAACGAACAGACAGGTTTGCAAAAGCTGCACGAGGTGCTCGATAGCGGTGCCTTGCAGCAGGTTGCGCGCATGTTGAATGCGCTGCGCCCGGCTGAGATTGCGCACCTGCTGGAGGGTCTGCCGCTGGAAGAGCGTGAGATTGTCTGGGGGCTGGTAGCGGATGACTGCGAAGGCGAGATCCTGGTAGAGCTTGCGGATGAGGTATTTGCCGATCTCGTCAGCAAAATGAACAAAGAGGAGCTGCTGGCAGCCGCCGAGGGGATGGACACGGATGACCTGGCGGATCTGATTCAGGATCTGCCGCGTGCCGTTACCTGGGAGCTGATCAACTCCCTGGACAAGCAGCGCCGCGAGCGGCTGGAGTCGGTGCTCCACTACCCGGAAGATACAGCCGGTGGCCTGATGAACACCGATACCCTGACCGTGCGGGCAGAGGTGACGCTGGATGTGGTGCTGCGTTATCTGCGCCGCCGCAAGGATAAGATCCCGCCACAGACCGATAGCCTGATCGTGGTGAATCGGGATGACAAGTACCTGGGTGTGCTCTCCCTGACCAACCTGCTGACGCACGAACCCTCGGATACTGTAGCCGAGGTGATGTCGCTGGATCTGAAGCCGATACCGGCCTCCTGGCCCGCGCGCAAGGTGGCCAATCGGTTTGAACAGCATGATCTGGTCTCAGCGCCCGTGGTCAATGATGAGGGCAAACTGGTGGGCCGAATCACGATTGATGATGTGGTCGATGTGATTCGCGAAGAGGGCGAGCACCAGTTCATGGGGCAGGCAGGTCTGTCAGAGGATGCCGACATGTTTGCGCCGGTGGTGGTGAGTGCCCGCCGCCGTGCGCTCTGGCTGGGGGTCAACCTGATGACCGCCTTCCTGGCCTCCTGGGTGATTGGCCTGTTTCAATACACTATTGAGCAGATTGTTGCGCTGGCGGTGCTGATGCCTATTGTTGCCAGCATGGGTGGCGTGGCCGGGACTCAAACCCTGACGCTGGCCATCCGTGGTCTGGCGTTGGGGCAGTTGACGGATAAAAATGCGCGCTGGTTGATGAAGAAGGAGCTTGCGGTCAGCCTGCTTAACAGCCTGATCTGGGCGGTGGTGGTTGGGCTAGTTGCCGGGCTTTGGTTTGACAGCACCAGTATAGCGTTGCTGATAGCGGCAGCACTGACCATCAATCTGCTGTTCGCAGCGCTGACCGGCGCGGCACTACCGCTGATGCTGGATCGGCTGGGTATTGACCCCGCCCTTGCAGGCGGAGTTCTGCTCACCACCGTGACCGATGTAGTGGGCTTTCTTTCCTTCCTTGGGCTGGCGACCCTCTTTTTGCTTTAGGTCTGTGGCCTCTCCGTAGCGCGGCGGTACTCTGTGCCGTGACAGCCGGCACAGGGTGGGATGTGGCCTGTTTTGTGGAAATGGATCTCCTTGCCACAGGTGGTGCAGACCAGGGTACCGGGGCCGGTAATCTCACCCGTATGGTACATTGAAGCGCGACGAGCCTGCTGTGCCAGTGCTTCCAGCTCAAGTTTGGTCTTATCTGCAACATTGGCAAACATCTCAAGCAGCCGATCCTCTATCAGCTCCAGGTCAAATCTGCCCCACTCCCTGAACTCCTTGCCGGTCTCGGAGAGAAAGTCTGCGGCATCATGCATGTCGCGTTCAAGATAGGCTGCAATCTTCTCTGCTTCATCGCGTGTTAGCTCACCCACCTCAATAGCGGTTTCGCGCGCATGCTCAATATTCTTTTTCAGCGCAGGGATTGTGGTCTGCTCAGCTTTTTTGATGGCATCGCTGACCCGCTTGAGCATGGTGTCGTAGGCTTCAGTCAGGTGTTCAAGTGTCTCTTTCTGGTTATTGAGTGCCATTGTGGCCTCCTCAGTGAGTGTGATTTGTCTACACACTTTAAGTGTGACCTATTTTTTGGGGTATGCAAATATTTTATCCGCTGGTCAGAAAACCCGATGAACAGAGGGCAGAGCACCTTAAACCGGAAGTGGAGCTTCAGTCCCGCAGTGTTACAGGAGTGCCAAAAGCAGGCGCTTTAGGTGAATCTCCACTTCCGGTTTGAGGAAAAGGGCTTTTAGGGTATCCTCTATCGGTTAACCTTCCACTACCGCCATAACGATGCAAGAGACCTATAACCCAGCTGTGATCGAGCAGGATGTCCAGAACTACTGGGTATCCCATAACTCCTTTCGTGTAACAGAAGATGGCGATAGAGAGAAGTTCTACTGCCTTGCAATGTTTCCCTACCCCAGTGGCAAATTGCACATGGGGCATGTGCGCAACTACACCATTGGCGATGTGATCGCCCGCCAGCAACGTATGCTGGGCAAGAATGTGCTGCAACCGATGGGGTGGGATGCCTTCGGCCTGCCCGCAGAAGGGGCGGCCATCAAAAACAACATGCCGCCAGCCAAGTGGACCTACTCCAATATCGAATACATGCGGGATCAGCTGAAGCGGCTGGGGTTTGGCTATGACTGGTCGCGCGAGCTGGCGACCTGCCAGCCGGGTTACTATAAGTGGGAGCAGTGGCTCTTCACCGAGCTGTATAAAAAAGGGCTGGTCTATCGCAAGAATTCAGTGGTCAACTGGGATCCGGTGGATCAGACCGTATTGGCCAATGAGCAGGTGATCGATGGGCGTGGCTGGCGCTCTGGTGCGCTGGTCGAGCGCCGGGAGATTCCCCAATGGTTTATCAAAATCACCGCCTACGCCGATGAGCTGCTGGATGAGCTGGATAATCTGACTGGCTGGCCAGAGCAGGTGCGTACCATGCAGCGCAACTGGATCGGCCGCTCGGAGGGGGTGCAGCTTGATTTTGCGATCCCGGAATCGGAAGAGTCCCTGACCGTATTTACCACCCGCCCTGATACCCTGATGGGTGTCACCTATCTGGCAGTGGCGGCAGAGCATCCATTGGCACTCAAAGTGGCGGAAGGCAATCAAGCACTGGCAGATTTTATTGATGAGTGTCGTCAGGGCGGCACCTCTGAAGCAGACATTGAGACCATCGAGAAAAAGGGCATGCCTCTAGGCTTGTCTGTCAGACATCCCATTACTGGGGAGGATGTCCCGGTCTTTGCCGCCAACTTTGTGCTGATGGGATATGGCACCGGAGCGGTGATGGCGGTACCTGCGCATGACCAGCGGGATTGGGAGTTTGCTACAAAATATGACATCCCCATCCGACAGGTGATCTTTGCCAAAGATGGCAGTGACTGCTCGGTTGCTGAAGCGGCCTATACCAAAAAAGGGGTGCTGAACCACTCTGCTCCGTTTGATGGGCTGACCTCTGAAGCGGCCTTTGATGCGATTGCCGATCACCTGCAAAAAGCAGGCAAGGGCGGCAAACAGATCAACTATCGTCTGCGTGACTGGGGAGTCTCCCGTCAGCGCTATTGGGGTGCGCCTATCCCAATGATCCACTGCGAAAAATGTGGCATTGTGCCGGTGCCAAAAGCGGATCTTCCTGTGGTGCTGCCAGAGGATGTCGCCTTTGATGCGACCGGTGGCTCCCCCATCAAAAAGATGCCGGAGTTCAGCAAAACCAGCTGCCCCGAGTGCGGTGGCGAGGCTGAGCGCGAAACCGATACCTTCGATACCTTCATGGAGTCATCCTGGTACTACGCCCGCTATGCCTGCCCGGATGCCGATGAGGTCATGCTGGATCAGCGTGCTGACTACTGGCTGCCGGTCGATCACTATGTGGGTGGGATTGAGCATGCGATCTTGCACCTGCTCTATGCCCGTTTCTATCATAAGCTGATGCGTGATGTGGGGCTGGTGAGTTGCGATGAACCCATCACCAACCTGCTGACCCAGGGCATGGTGGTAGCCGAGACCTACTATCGCAATGAGTCAGGTGGCGGCAAACAGTGGTTTAACCCGGCTGAGGTGGATGTCGAGACCGATGATAAAGGGCATCCGCTTGCTGCGTTGAGCCACTCAGATGGCCAGCCAGTTGAGATTGGTGGTATCGAAAAGATGTCGAAATCAAAAAATAACGGTGTTGATCCACAGTGGCTGATTGACCGTTACGGTTCCGATACGGTGCGCCTGTACACCATGTTTACCGCACCACCGGATCAATCGCTGGAGTGGTCGGATGATGGTGTTGAGGGCGCGTACCGATTCTTGAAGCGGGTATGGGCGCTGGCAGCAAAAAACAGTGAGCGGATCCAGGCTGGTGGTGGAGGGATGGTCGGCCTGGATGAGCATCAGCAGCTGGTGCGGCGAGAGATCCATGCGGCACTGAAGCAGGCAACCCACGACTACGGCCGCCAGCAGTTCAACACCGTGGTTTCGGCCTGTATGAAGATGGTCAACACGCTCTATAAGCTGGGTGACAGCGCAATCGATAGCACGGTATTGCATGAAGGTATGAGATTTACCCTCTTGCTGCTGGGGCCCATTGCGCCGCACATCGCGCACCATCTGTGGCGTGAGCTGGGTTATGGCGAGGATATCCTGGATGCCAGCTGGCCTCGGTTTGACCCGGAGGCGCTGAGGCAGGAAAATATTCAGATTGTGGTGCAGGTCAATGGCAAGGTGCGCGCCCGCATCCAGGTGGTGGCAGATGCCGACAGGGCCTCCGTTGAGAAGAGTGCGCTTGCCGATGAGCATGTCCAGCGATTCATTGGCGATGCGCAAGTGCGCAAGGTAATCGTTGTGCCGGGCAAGCTGGTAAACGTTGTAGCAAAGTGACAGAGTAATCGGCACAATCGGAAGTGGAGCTTCAGCCTCGTCTCCCAAATAGAGCAGAAAATCAAGAGTTGAAAACAATGCACAAGAAATCTCGCTTATTCATTGCTGTTCTGGTGGTTTCATTGCTGACCCTGCTACAGGGTTGCGGTTTTCAACTGCGTGGTGCAGCGGAGCTGCCACCCTCAATAAGCCCGCTCTATCTACAGGGCATGGGCGAACATGACCCCCTGCGCAGAGATCTTCGGCAGGTTTTTGAAGGCGCAAATATTCAACTGACCAGCGACCAGTCAAAGGCCAGCTCTACTCTTCATATCACCAAGCAGGAGCAGGATCGCCGGGTGCTGTCCGTCGATAGCCGTGGCAAAGTGGTTGAGTATGAAATCCATCAGGCACTGGAGTTTGAGCTGCTGGATGCCGATGGGGTTTCACTGATGGAGCGTCAATCGGTTGGCTCCCAACGGGCATACGAAAATCCAGAGACGGGTATTTTAGGAAAGGATCAGGAGGAGAAGCTGTTGCGCCGTGATCTTCGCCTTGATCTGGTTCGACGCATTGCGTACCGGATACAGGAGCAGTTCCGATAAAACTTCTCTCTCTAGCGATATTTTGAAAGAAGCGAACCATGCGTTTACGTATTGATCAGCTTGATGCACAGCTGGCTAAAGCGCTCTCTGCAATCTACTTTATAACGGGTGATGAGCCTCTTCAGCTGGGGGAGTCGGCGGATGCCGTTCGCCGTGCTGCAAAGGATGCAGGCTATGGCAGCCGCGAGATCCTGGATGCCGGGAAGGCATTTGATTGGAACGAGCTGGCGGCGCAGGCCAACAGTCTCTCCCTGTTTGCCGAGAAGCGGGTTATTGATCTTCGCCTCTCCAGCAGTGCTATCGGTCGTAATGGCAGCAAGGAGCTGGTTGAGTATGCCGCAAGACCGCCAGCCGATACGCTGCTGCTTATCACAGCTCCCAAGCTGGATCGTTCCCAACAAAGCAGCAAGTGGGTAAAGGCTCTGGACGAGTGCGGCGTGCTGATTCAGATCTGGCCTGTAGATGATCAGCGGCTGCCATCATGGATCGAACAGCGGCTACGAAAAAACGGGCTGATCCCGGAAACTGAAGTGGTATCGATGATGGCGGAGCGGGTAGAGGGCAATCTGCTGGCAGCTGCACAGGAGATCGACAAGCTGTTGCTGCTAAATGGCCCAGGGGTCGTCAGCGTAGAGAGATTGCTGGAGTCGGTTGCCGATAGTGCGCGTTTTGATGTTTTTGGTTTGGTGGACAGTGCGCTGATGGGGAAGCCAGCAAGGGTGATACGCATGCTGGCCGGGCTTCGCGCAGAGGGTGTCCCGCCGACTGTGGTGCTTTGGGCGTTGGCGCGTGAGATCCGTCAGCTGGCCAGTATGGCCTATGCAGTGGAGCGGGGGCAGTCGCCGGATCAGGCGATGGCTGCTCATCGGGTTTGGAATCAGCGCAAAGCGGTAGTGCGCCAAGGCCTTGCTCGATTGAGACGCAGGCGCTGGCAGCAACTGCTTGCACTCTGTGCGCGTGGTGATCGAACCATCAAAGGGCAGGAGAGGGGTGATCCCTGGCAGTTGCTGGAAAGCATTGCTACAACAATGGCAGGGCTGCGTCCCATGCCTGTTTCTCGTTAGCGCCCTTAAACCCAGGAGACTGTCCGAGAATATGTGGGAAAGCCGGATTTGGCCCGATTCCCCCCATTATTTTCGTTAAATAAGCCCAATATTCGCCTCAAATAATGGAAAAATCTGACTCAAACCAGCTTTCTCTCACTCTAGGTTAAATTTTCGGGGTTTGTTTTGACCAAATAAAAAGCTGCCCCACCGGTGGGATGGGGCAGCTTTAAAGAGTGCTCAGTGGTTGCTATCAATTACTTCTTTTTATTGTCATCACTGTCGCCACCACAGGTTGTAGAGCTATCTTCACAGCAACATCTCTTGATCTCTTCGTTATCCAGCAGCCCCTTCTCTTTTAGGAAGCGGGCATAGGATTGATCTACATTGTAGATGTGATTGACAAGCCAGTCCCGAGCCATAGGCGCGACATCAAGCAGCGCGTCGTGGCCGCGCTCATTATAGTCATCAATAGAGGCGGCAACCCGGGCTAGCATATCATCGTGTATCTTCTTGTGCGCTTCATAGCCAGGATAGCCGTGGCGTTGCATTAGCATCTCCTCTCTGGCGAAGTGGGTTTTTGTCCATCCAGCCAGCTCCTCTATGGCCTGCTTTTCAAAGCATTCACCGGTATGGTAGTCGACTGCCATCTTTAGTTTATTGATCAGGTTCATCAGTTTTTGATGATCCTCATCAATCAGATCCACGCCTACGTTGTATTTGTCCTGCCACTTCACATAAGCGCGTTGTTCCAGTTTATTGTTCAGGATGGGCAGGCCAATAAGCAGCGCCAGTATTACCCATGGAACGGGATGCATCATGCCAAAGGATACGAAGGCGACAATCGTAGCAATGGCTAGGATGCCAAATAGCATGGCCTGGAGTAACATCTTTATGGCTTTCATTGATCCACCTTAAATTGTAAGTTTATGTTAGATGCTTAAATTATATTATATAGTTTATGGATGCCAGAGTTGGGGCATCACTGGTATGCAAGCGTATCATGCCGGAAGCGTGACAGAGATTCTGGCATAATTTGTTGACTTACATCAAAAGTTATTATGCCTTGCCAAGGGTTTCTTGAGCAAAAAAGAATGTTTTGATTTAGGTCAAAGACGCTCAACAGCAGAACCATCACTGTACGCTTCGACAGTTTGTCGCGTCACTGTGGGTGCCGTGCTAAGCAGTCTCGGTTTTTACTGCTGACATCTATTAATAAATCAGGGGAAATAGGTTAATGAAGAAATCACGTTTCGGAATATCCGCGCTGGGTCTGGCTATGGGTTTGGCTATGTCTGGTGTGGCATCTGTAGCTACTGCCGGAGGTCCTACTCTTTCAGAAGCTGACTTTGAAAAAGCAAAAACCCTATACTTCCAGCGCTGTGCGGGTTGTCACGGTGTTCTGCGTATAGGTGCTACCGGCCCTAACCTGGAGCCTAAGCCTAACGCCAAGAAGGAGTCCAAAGGCACCATTAAACTGGGTCAAAATCGCCTGGAGAAGATCATCGCCCTCGGTACTGAAGGCGGTATGAACAACTTTGACGACATCTTCAGCAAAGAAGAAATCAGCCTGCTGGCCACCTACATCCAGATGGAGCCGCCCATTCCGCCTGAGATGACTCTGGAGATGATGCGGGAGCGCACCAAGGTCTACATCGAGCCCAAAGATTACCCCACCAAGCCAATGCATGGTCTTAACTGGGAGAACTTCTTTGTCGTCATCGAGCGTGATGTCGGTAAAGTCGCTATCATCGACGGTGATACAAAAGAAATCGTTGCTCACCTGAATGCTGGCTACGCTGTACACGTCATCAAGGGTACCGAGAATCATAAGAAGGACACTGCTGAGCACCCGGGGCGCTTCTGGTACTCCATCGGTCGTGATGGCAAGCTGAACAAATATGATCTGTGGCAGACCCCAGACAAGATGGTGGTTGCTGAAACCCAGATTGCCTATGATGCTCGTGACGTAGCGGTATCTGGTGATGGCAAAATCGTCATCGCTGGTGGTTACTGGCCGGGTCACTTTGTATTGGTTGATGCCGAAACCATGCTGCCGATCAAGGTGGTCTCTACCCGCGGCATCAATGTTGACGGCGAGTTCGTCAACGAATCTCGTGTTGCTGCAATCTATACCACACCGAATGAGTCTGCCTTCATGGTTGCTGCCAAAGAGCTGGGGCAGATGTGGCAGGTGGATTACACCGATCTGGATAACCTGAAGATCTCCATGATCAACTCCGCCAAGTACTTGCACGATGGTTTCTTTGATACCACCGGCCGTTACTTCCAGATTGCGGCTAACGCATCCAACAAGATGGTCATCGTTGACACCAAAGATGGCGGCACACTGGAAGCCATGATCGATACCGGCAAAATGCCGCATCCTGGTCCTGGTGCTAACTGGATCGACCCTGAATGTGGTCCTGTAGGTGGCACCGTATTCCTGGGTGAAGGTCTGGTTAGCGCTTGGGGTAACGATCCAGCCGGGCATCCGGATCAAGCCTGGAAGATCTGCTACTCAGTTGAGACCGATGGTCCTGGTGCCTTCATCCGCACCCATCCAAACAGTGACTATGTCTGGGCTGACCAGCTAAAACACCCTGATCCTGAAGTTCAGCAGAGTGTACAGGTCATCAGCAAGAAGACCCGTGAGATCGTAAAAACCATCCGTGTTACAGAAGAAGAGAAGATGCTTGTTCTGCACATGGAGTTCAACAAGGGTGGTACTGAGGTCTGGGTCTCTGTCTGGAATCGCAAAGACAACATGAAGCCTAAAGGTGAGATCGTAGTTTATGATGCCAAGACTCTCAAAGAGATCAAACGCATCAAAGGCCTGTCAACACCAACAGGTAAGTTCAACGTCTATAACCGTGTCAACCACGTGACCTAATAGTCCGTGTAGACATTGTCTGAATAAAGCGGGCATGGATATTCTGTATTCATGTCCGCTTTTTTTGTGTAGTTCTGCTTTATACAATTTATTAAAGGTGCTTGATTAGCACGATGTTTCAGTAGCAGCTGAAGAAGAGCACAATAGAATCTGGCATGGCTCTGTAGGTGGCCGCCCAGATCTCATCTCTTGCCTCTATTGCACTTCAGCATTGCTGTAAGCCAACAGAAGCACCGTGCTAATCAAGTATATTTGGTCCATACGTGGGGGCGTAAGACTATGGTTGAACCATTAAAAAAACCGAATTTTTTCTCTCGAAGGATCGCAATGGGAGCCACTGTTGGCAGTGCGGTCGTTTTCTTCATTGTCGGTGTTTTTTTCTGGGTTGGTTTTAATACCGCCATGGAAGCCACCAATACGATGGAATTCTGTATTGGTTGCCACGAGATGGAGGAGACTGTCTATCAGGAGTATCTTCCTACCGTCCACTATTCAAACCGCACAGGCGTGCGTGCGGGCTGTCCTGATTGTCACGTTCCCCGTACTTGGTTCGACAAAATGATCCGCAAGGTTCAGGCCAGTGGTGAGGTATACCATACAATTATGGGGACAGTGGATACCCTAGAAAAATTTGATGCTAAACGCCTGGAACTGGCCAAGCGTGAGTGGAATAGAATGAAAAATACAGATTCCCGCGTATGCCGGAACTGTCATAACTTCGAATCAATGAATCCTAAGTTTCAGAAGCCACGGGCGCGGAAGCAGCATCTGAATGCCTTTAAGACAGGGCAAACCTGCATTGATTGCCACAAAGGTATTGCCCATAAAGATGTTCGCAGCCTCCTTTCTGATGAAGAGATAGAGGTGCTGGAAGCGCCAAACCCAGATATGATCCGTGAAGTACCACAACTCTATCTGGATGGTTTGGCAGAGGTCGAAAAGACAGAAGCGGAAGCGGAGGCTAAAAAACAGGCCGCCAAGCAGAAGGCGCGAGCAGCGAAGAAGGCCGCTCAAGAGGCCGAGAAAGCACGTATCAAGAAGGCAGTCGCTGCCGCCCTTGCGGGCGGAGGCGTTGCGACTGGGGCTGCGGCCAGCGGTGGTGTTGCCGGCCCGGACTGGGGGGATGTGCCAATCCGTGAGATCAATATTTTCTACCCTGGTCAGGCCTCTATGGAGTGGGCATTGACCGGCAAGAACCACGGTGGAGCCCGCGCTTTTACGAAGGCAGGTGATCGTTGCTTTGACTGTCATGATAAAGAGGCGCATGAGATGGGGCCACGGATTGTCGGTGGTACACATGAAAATGTGGATGAGCCTACTGTCATCCCTGGTAAGCGTGGTGCCATTCCGGTTCAGGTGCAAGCGGCTCATAATGGTAAGAGTCTCTATCTGCGCTTTCAATGGGAGGCTGGTGACCACACTCCAGCCCCATTTGTGGATGGTGGCAAGATGGATCCAGCCAATCCCATCAAGCTATCCGTCATGCTGGCTTCCGACGATGTTAAATATGCCGCCCAGGCTGGCTGCTGGGGTACCTGTCACCATGACCTGAATGGCATGCCGCATCATCCAGAGGGCAAGGAGGTCACCAAATACATCACTGAGAGCCGCACCAAGATTGAGATCAAAGGGCGCCGTGGCAAGATGCGCGGTGGTTGGGACAAGCGCAAGTCGGATGCCGAGATTCAGAGCGAGCTGAATGAGGGTCACTTCCTGGATCTCCTGCGGGTTAAATCAGGCGATGGAAAAACGGAAGATGGCTATGTCCTGGCGGATCGCGTGATGGAAGGCGGCCAAGGGCTGACAGCCAGTGCTACGCTGGATGGCAGCATCTGGACAGTAGTGATGGAGCACAAGCTGACCTCAGACAAGGGTGGAGATCTAAGCCTGGCACTGGATAAGGTCTACAACCTGAGCTTTGCAATCCATGATGATTACACCAATGGCCGTTATCACCATGTCTCTCTAGGCTATAAGCTGGGGTTTGATAATGCCGAAGCTGAAGTCAATGCCGTTAAGCGGGACATCAAAGCGGCTTCTGCCACTGCGCCAGCTGCAGCCTCAGCCGCTGCTGGCGGCAGCGGTGGAGCAGCTGTAGCTGCAAACGTCGATTGGGACAAAGCCTCAACTCGCGAGATCAATATCTTCTACCCTGGGCAAACCTCCATGGAGTGGGCGTTGACAGGCAAGAATCACGGAGGGGCTCGCGCCTTTACCAAGGCGGGTGATCGTTGCTTTGACTGTCATGATAAAGAGGCGCATGAGATGGGGCCACGGATTGTCGATGGCACACATGAGAATGTGGAGGAGCCTACCGTCACCCCAGGTAAGCGCGGTGCCTTCCCGGTTCAGGTGCAGGCAGCCCATGATAAAGAGAACCTCTATCTGCGCTTTCAGTGGGATGCAGGTGAGCACACCCCATCCCCCTTCATTGATGGCGGCAAGATGGATCCCAAAAACCCCATCAAGCTGGCTGTAATGCTGGCGACGGACGATGTGCAGTATGCCGCCCAGGCTGGCTGCTGGGGTACCTGTCACCATGACCTGAACGGCATGCCGCATCATCCAGAGGGCAAGGATGTCACCAAATACATCACCGAGAGCCGCACCAAGATTGAGATCAAAGGGCGCCGTGGCAAGATGCGCGGTGGTTGGGATAAGCGTAAGTCGGATGCCGAGATTCAGAGTGAGCTGGATGCCGGCCACTTCATAGATATTCTGCGAGTCAACTCTGGCACTGGCGAGGCTGAGGATGGCTATATCCTGCAAGATCGCCTAATGAAAGGTGGTCAGGAGATTGCCGCCAGTGCAACACTGGATGGTGATGTCTGGACAGTGGTGATGCAGCGTAAGCTTGCCTCTGGCAAGCCGGGCGACCTGAGTCTGGCTATGGACAAGGTCTATAATATTGGCTTTGCGATCCATGATGATTATACCAGCGGTCGCTATCACCATGTATCCCTGGGTTACAAGTTGGGCTTTGATAATGCCGAGAGTGAGGTCAATGCCATAGCCCAGTAACTGCGACAAGCGGTTGCTTTTACCCAAGCCCCATGATCGGTTGTGCTTCGCAGCACAACCGATCATGGGGCTTTTTTGGTCATTAGTTGGTTGCGGTGTCGGCTCGCTGCGCATTGCGTAGCGCAAGGATCTCCTGGCTCAATTGAAAGACAGCCATGGCGTAGAGGTTGCTATGGTTATAACGGGTGATGACATAGAAATTGTGTAGCCCTGCCCAATACTCACTGCCGGTGTGGGTAGAGAGCTGGATCAGGCCGGCTGGAAGATCATCTGCGTAGTCATCAGCAATCTGGATGCCTGCCTCTTTTAACTCGGCGATCTTGGTCTTGGGTGGCGTGGGTTTGCTGTTTTCCAGGGTGATCCATGCATCGTGACGAGCTGTGACCCCGGTGACGGGTGACGCAATGGGTGCTCCCGCTTTCCAGCCGTGGCGGGCAAAGTAGTTGGCCACGCTGCCAATCACATCGGCATCGCTATCCCAGAGGTCGCGGCGGTTATCGCCGTCCATATCCACCGCATAGACGCGATAGCTGGAGGGGATGAACTGTGGCTGCCCCATGGCACCGGCATAGGAGCCCTTTACCTCCAGCGGATCGAGTTTTTCATTCACTGCCAGTACCAGAAAATCCTCCAGCTGGGTGCGGCCAAAGCGTTTGCGTTCTGGATAGTGAAAGGCCTGGGTGTAGAGCGAGTCGAGCACCCGGATCTTGCCGGGTCGTTTTCCGTAGTTGGTCTCCACCCCTACAACGGCGGCGAGCACCTCTTGAGCAATACCAAACTGCTGCTCAGCTTGTTCAATCAGTGCGGCGTGGTCATTCCAGAATTTAAGGCCATTCTCCACCCGTCTTTGGGAGAGGAAGTTTTTGCGGTAGCGGTGCCAGGGCCAGGTTGCTTCGGCTGAATGCTTGAACTTGCTGCGGATCAGCTCCTCAAGATTCTCTGCCTTGGCCAGGATTCGAGTAACCTCGTCCGGGTTGAGGCTGTGGCGTGCTGCCACCTCATCTGCAAACTTCTGCACATCCGGGTTCAGTGCCGGGGTGGCCGCAAAGGCCGCAGGTGAGAGCAGCAGTCCGATGCTCAGCAGGGTTCCGATCCGATTAATGGGCTTCATTGGGGTGTATGCTCCGTAAATTTAAGGTCAGGTAGGTAACAGCTTACGATGGGTGTGGATGGACATGAGGATGCCGAACCCCGCCATAATGGTCACCAGTGATGTGCCACCATAGCTTATCAGGGGCAGGGGTACGCCGACCACCGGCAGCAGGCCGGTCACCATGCCGGTATTGACGAACAGATAGACGAAGACCACCAGGGTGAGTGCGCCGCCCAGCAGCCGGTCGTAGCTGTCGTGGGCCTGGGTGGCGATATAGAGGCCACGCAGGATGATGAAGAGATAGATTGCCAACAGTGCCAAAATGCCCACCAGCCCGAACTCTTCGGCCAGTACGGCAAAGATGAAATCGGTGGAGCTTTCAGGCAGAAAATCGAGGTGTGACTGGGTGCCGTTGAGCCACCCTTTGCCATAGATGCCGCCAGAGCCAATCGCAATCTTTGACTGGATGATGTGGTATCCCGCGCCCAGTGGGTCGCTCTCCGGGTTGAGAAAAGTGAGTACCCGCTGACGCTGGTAGTCGCGCATCAGATACCAGAGCGCCGGAGCCATGGCGGCCAGCAGCGCCACGAAGCCGGCGATCAGCCGCCACTGCACACCGGCCAGAAAGAGCACGAAGATACCAGCACTGGCGATCAGCAACGAGGTGCCCAGGTCGGGTTGTTTGGCAATCATCAAGACCGGAACAATGATCAACAGGGAGGCGATCAGCAGCCGTCGCCAGTCGGGAGGGAGGCGGGCAGAGGAGAGAAACCAGGCCACCATCATCGGCACGGCCAGCTTCATCAGCTCTGAGGGTTGAAAGCGGAAAAAGCCCAGATCCAGCCAGCGCTGGGCGCCTTTTCCGGTGTGCCCAAAGATCAGCACGGCAACCAGCATCAGGATGCCAGCCCCGAACAGCCAAGGACTCCAGCGCCTGAGCTGCTGAGGCGGGATCTGTGCCATCACGACCATCACCACAAAGGCCAGCCCCAGCCGGATCAACTGCCGTTCCACCTGGGCCATGCTCTGGTCACTGGCGCTGTAGAGCACGATCAGGCCAAAGCCGCAGAGCAGAACCAGCCCGCTGATAAGTGGCAGGTCAAGGTGCAGCCAGGCCAGTGCCCCCTGCTGTTTGGCGGGGGTGGATTGGGTGAGCTCCCGAGAGGGAGCGGAGCGGGGTATCATGGCTGATCCTCCTGCGTGAGCGGTTTGTCGTCCAGCAGATAGTGATCCATAATGATGCGGGCAATGGGTGCGGCGATTGCGCCGCCGTGGCCGCCGTGTTCAACGATAACGGCTATCGCAATCTGTGGATCTTTGACCGGGGCAAAGGCGATAAAGAGCGCGTGGTCGCGCATCTTCTCCGCCACCGTCTCCGCATCATACTCCTCATCCTGTTTTACCGTGAAGACCTGTGCGGTACCGGTCTTGGCTGCAATCCGGTACTCCTCTGTGCGGATGTGCCGGGCCGTTCCCCGCATCCCCTCCACCACTTGAGTCATGGCAAAGATAATGTCATCCCAGTTTTTCTGATTGATGGCCGGCAGCCGGGTCGGCTCGGGTTGCAGGGGGTTCGCCGTCTCAGATGGAGTTGCACCGGTGATCTGCGCTACCACCCTGGGGGTTCTGAGAATCCCATGTGTTGCCAGCGTTGCAGTAGCACTGGCCAGTTGGAGCGGGGTGGTCAGAAAGTAGCCCTGCCCGATGCCGGTAATGAGGGTCTCGCCAGGGTACCAGGCAATATTGCGCGTGCTCTCTTTCCACTCCCGCGAAGGGAGCAGGCCACGCAGCTCGCCGGTGATGTCGATCATGCTCTTCTGCCCAAAGCCAAAGGGGCGAAGAAAACGACTCATCTTGTCAATCCCCATCTCGTGGGCGAGATCGTAATAGTAGACATCGCAGGATTCGACAATGGACTTCTCCATATCGGTGTAGCCATGCCCTTGCTTCTTCCAGTCGCGGTACCTGTGCTCGTGTTTGGGCAGTTGATAGAAGCCAGGGCAGAATTTTTTTTCCGTATAGGTGATGGTTCCTGTCTCCAGTCCGGCCAGCGCGACAAAGGGTTTGGTTGTAGAGCCGGGTGGATATTGGCCGCGTAGCGCCCGGTCAAAGAGCGGGTTGTCATCGGACTGCTGCAGCGCACCGTAGGCGGCTGAGCTGATCCCCTCTACAAACAGATTAGGGTTGAACCCAGGCTTGCTGACCAGCGCCAGCACCCCGCCGGTATTGGGGTCGATGGCGACGGCCGCCCCATTTTTTTCGCCGAAGGCTTCGGCGGCTATCGCTTGCAGGCTGGCATCTATGTGGAGATGAATATCCTGACCGGGTATGGGGGGGTGGTTCTCCAGCACCCGGATGATGCGCCCCATGGCATTGACCTCAACCTGCTGCATTCCCACCGTGCCATGCAGGACATCCTCATAGCTCTTCTCCAGCCCGGTTTTGCCGATATGGCTGGTACCGGCATAGTTGGAGGTGTCGATGCGCTCCAGCTCCTGCTGATTGATGCGGGCGACATAACCCACCAGATGTGCCATGGACTCCCCCTGGGGGTAGTTTCGCAGCAGCCGGGCCTGGATCTCCACCCCCGGAAAGCGGTGGCGGTTGACGGCAAAACGGGCCACCTCCCGTTCGTTGAGACGCACCCGGATGGGGATGCTGTCAAAGCGGCGTTTCTGCTTGCGCAGGCGATGAAAGTGTTTGAGGTTATCCTCACTGATGGTGATGATCTTGGCCAGAGCTGTCAGCGTCTGGTCAATATCCCTGACCTGCTCCGGGGTGATCTCCAGGCTGTGGGTTGGCAGGTTTTGCGCCAGAATCACGCCGTTACGGTCGTAGATCAGGCCGCGAGTGGGCGGCAGCGGCAGCAGCTTGACGCGGTTTTCATGTGAAAGCGTTGTGAAGTGATTGTGGTTTGTGATCTGCAAATGAGCCAGCCGCAGCACCAGGGTGCCCAGCAAAATCAGCACGACAGTGGCGGATATGATGACGCGAGAGGTCAGGGTTCGACTCTCTCTGACGTGATCCTTAAAGCTGGATTCAGGCACGGGAACTGTCAGCTCACTTTAAATCGCCGCCGCAGATCCCGCAGGATGATATAGATCCAGGGCCACAACAGCATGCCAACAAAAGGGGATGCCCAATAGCTGAGTGCGGAGGCAGGCTGATGTATCGCACCCATTACTATGGTTGAGAGCAGCTGTTCCAGCAGCAGCAGCAGCAGGATGCCAACGGCCTGCTGCCAGAGCGGGAAGAGGCGTATGCGTTGATGCAGCTTGATGGTGATAAAGGCGGTAATCGCCAGCTCCATGGCATGCTGCCCCAGCAGGGTGTTGGTCATCACATCCACCAGCAGCCCCACGGACCAGCCAACCCCAACCCCGACACGTTGCGGGGCAGCCATGCACCAGTAGATGAGCACCAGTGAGCACCACGCCGGGCGGAAGGGGCGAATTGATTCGGGCAGCGGCAGGCTGGTCAGGATCAGCGCCAGCACAAAAGTGGCAAGGATGATGAGGCCGCCACGATGAGGGGTTACCGTCATGGCGTACCCTCTGTAACGGCGGGCGGTGCGGTCAATGTGCGCACCAGCAGCACCTCATGGGCACGTTCCAGATTGGCGCTGGGTTTGGCCAGAATATGGGCAAAAGGCTGGCCGGGCTTGTTGACCACCTGGGTGATCTCCGCCACCGGGTAGCCGGGGGGGAAGCGGCCACCCAGGCCGGAGGTGACCAGCAGGTCGCCTACCTGAATATCGCTGTTATTGGGCAGATGCGGCAGCTCCAGCTCATTGATGCGTCCGGTGCCCATGGCGATGGTGCGCAGCCCGTTTCGATTTACCTCTACCGGCAGCGCGTGGCTTGGGTCGGTGATCATCAACACGGTGGAGGAGAAGGGGGCGACACGAACAACCTGTCCCAGCACGGCATCGGCATCCAGTACCGCCTGGCCTTCAAATACACCGGAGTTGCCGCCCCGGTTGATGACCACCTGCTGCTTGTAGGGGTCGAGGTCGATGGCGATCAACTCGGCAATCAGGATCTGGTCGCCAATCTTCAGTGAAGAGTCCAGCAGGTCGCGCAGGCGCATGTTCTCGGCCTCCAGCGCCACAAGTTTCTGCTGCTGTCCTTTCAGTTTAAGGTTGAGCTTGCGCAGCGCCTGGTTCTCCTCCTGTAACCGCTGGCGGGAAGAGAGAGTTTCAGAGAGCCATGCGCCGCTGCTGGCAGGCAGGCTGGCAATTTGCTGCAGCGGGGCAACAACAACCGAGAGGGTGGAGCGCAGGGATTCCAGGTGATTTTCACGTTGGTCAACTACCATCATGAGCAGCGAGACAAGCACCGCTGCTGCCATGCGGGCAGTGATGAATGGCCCCTGGGTAAATAGCGTCTTAATCGGGGATGGCTCTCATGCTATGGCGGCCTGAGGGTTCAGGCTGTCACTTGCGTTTGTCAGAAACTGGATTATTCGACCAGCAGCATCTCGCCGCCTCTCTCGTCGATCAGCTCCAGCGCCCGGCCACCGCCACGCGCAACGCAGGTGAGCGGATCATCTGCGACCAGCACTGGCAGTCCGGTCTCCTCTTCCAGCAGGCGGTCAATATCTTTAAGCAGGGCACCGCCGCCGGTCAGAACGATGCCGCGTTCTGCAACGTCAGCGCCCAGCTCAGGGGGGGTCTGCTCCAGTGCGGTTTTAACAGCACCGACGATGCCGGAGAGTGGCTCCTGAAGTGCTTCCAGAATCTCATTGCTGTTGAGTACAAAGCTGCGCGGTATCCCTTCTGCCAGATTGCGGCCTTTGACCTCGATCTCCATCACCTCGGTGCCGGGAAATGCGGTGCCAATCTCTTTTTTGATGCGCTCGGCGGTAGCTTCACCAATCAGGGTGCCGTAGTTGCGGCGCACATAGCTGATGATGGCCTCGTCAAAACGATCACCGCCCACGCGCACAGAGTTGGAGTAGACAATGCCGTTCAGCGAGATAATGGCAACCTCAGAGGTGCCGCCGCCGATATCCAGCACCATGGAGCCACGTGCCTCATCAATGGGCAGGCCGGCACCAATGGCGGCGGCCATCGGCTCGTCAATCAGATAGACCTCGCGCGCACCTGCGCCACCAGCAGACTCTTTGATCGCGCGGCGTTCAACCTGGGTTGATCCGCAGGGGACGCAGACCAGCACGCGCGGGCTGGGGCGGATGATGCGGTTTTCATGCACTTTATGAATGAAGTGCTGAAGCATCTTTTCGGTAACGGTAAAGTCAGCGATCACCCCCTCTTTCAATGGACGAATGGCGGTGATGTTTTGTGGGGTACGCCCCAGCATCCGTTTGGCTTCAACGCCGACCGCGACAACAAATTTATTGCCACCGCGACTGCGGTCATGACGAATGGCCACAACCGAAGGTTCGTCGAGGACGATGCCTTTGTCCCGGGCGTAGATGAGGGTGTTTGCTGTGCCAAGATCGATGGAGAGATCATTGGAAAAGATGCCACGAATGCTTCTAAAGAACATGGTTTAGGGTTTGAATCCTGGGTTTAAAATGGAGGCCGGGGCAGGAGAAAAAGGCTGCTTCTGCCGAAAAGAGCATAATCTATCAATGGTATAAGTTTGGAGCAAGGAATAGAAGCAAAAATGTGGATATGTTATTTTAGCCCGACGCTGAATTCAGCTTCCGTTTTTACTGAGGAAACCATGCCGCTCGATCATGCCGATGTGAAAAAAATTGCCCACCTTGCCCGTCTGGATCTGAGCGATGAAAGGATGGGGGGCATTGCCACTGACCTCACCAATATTCTGGAGCTGGTCGAACAGCTCAGTGCCGTCGATACAGAAGGTGTTGTGCCGATGGCGCATCCACTGCAGATGGCTCAACGTCTGCGCAGTGATGAGGTGACGGAGACAAACTGCCGTGAACTATTCCAGTCTATCGCGCCCCAGACTGAGAATGGACTCTATCTGGTGCCCAAAGTCATCGAATAAGCACCCATTGGCTGCTAATCTCACTTTATCTTCATCCGACCCGATATTCTATTTTAAAGCGTTATGCACAATAAAAGCATCACAGAGCTGGCCGCTGGTTTGCGTGCCGGTGACTACTCCAGCGTCGAGCTGACCCAATATTTCCTTGATCGCATCCAGCGGCTGGATGGCGAGCTGAACAGCTTTGTCACCGTCTGCAAGGATGAGGCATTGAGCGCGGCCAGGGCAGCCGATCAACAGCTGCAAACGGGCGAGGCCGGGGTGCTGACCGGCATACCCATCGCCCACAAGGACATCTTCTGCACCGAAGGGATCAGAACCACCTGCGGCTCTAAAATGCTGGAGAGCTTTATCTCACCCTACGATGCCACAGTGGTTGCAAAGCTCAAGGCTGCGGGCGTGGTCAATCTGGGCAAGACTAATATGGACGAGTTTGCCATGGGCTCCTCCAACGAGACCAGCTACTACGGCCCGGTGCGCAACCCCTGGGATACCGAAACCGTACCCGGTGGATCATCCGGTGGTTCAGCCGCTTGCGTGGCGGCGCGTCTGGCTCCGGCGGCAACCGGCACCGACACGGGCGGCTCCATCCGCCAGCCAGCCGCGCTGTGTGGCATCACCGGATTGAAACCCACCTATGGGCGGGTCTCCCGCTACGGCATGATCGCCTTCGCATCGAGCCTGGATCAGGCAGGCCCCATGACCACCAGTGCTGCCGATGCGGCCACTATGCTGCAAGTGATGGCCGGGTTTGACCGGCGTGACTCCACCAGTGCCGATCAGCCCGTGCCGGACTATAGCGCCGGAATTGCGGATGATCTGAGCGGCCTGAAGATTGGTCTGCCCAAGGAGTATTTCGGTGAAGGGCTGGATGCTTCGGTGGCCAAATCCATCGAGGAGGCGATCAGCGAGTACAGAAAACTGGGGGCTGAAGTGCTGGAGATCAGCCTGCCCAACACCCATCTGGCGGTGCCGACCTACTATGTGGTGGCTCCGGCGGAATGTTCATCCAACCTGTCACGCTTTGATGGGGTTCGTTATGGCCACCGCTGCGAAGATCCGAAAGATCTGGAGGATCTCTACAAACGCTCCCGCGCTGAGGGCTTTGGGGATGAGGTGCAGCGGCGTATCCTGATTGGCACATACGCGCTCTCAGCCGGTTACTATGATGCCTATTATCTGAAGGCGCAACGGGTTCGCCATCTTATTTCGGATGATTTCACCCGCGCCTTTGAGCAGGTGGATGTGATTATGGGGCCAACCACACCGGACAGCGCCTTTCACATTGGAGAGAAGGCCGATGATCCGGTCAGCATGTATCTATCGGACATCTACACCATCGCGGTGAATCTGGCGGGTCTGCCGGGGATCTCCATCCCGGTTGCGCCCGCAGCAGGCAAGCCGGTCGGGCTACAGATCATCGGCAGCTACTTTGCCGAGGCCAGACTGCTGAATGTGGCGCATCGGTTACAGATGGCTACCGATTATCACCAGGCAGCCCCTGCCGGAATCTAGAGGTTTTGACCAATATGCAATGGGAAACAGTCATCGGCCTTGAGATTCATGTTCAACTGGCCACCCAATCCAAGATCTTCTCGGGTGCTTCGACTGCATACGGTGCAGCACCCAACACCCAGGCCTGCAATGTGGATCTGGGCATGCCGGGTGTGTTGCCGGTGCTAAACCAGGAGGCCGTCCGCATGGCAGTCAAATTTGGCGTGGCGATTGGTGCGCAAGTTGCGCCTCGCTCGGTCTTTGCGCGCAAAAACTACTTCTATCCAGACCTGCCAAAGGGCTACCAGATTAGCCAGATGGAGCTGCCAATTGTCGGCACAGGCGCGCTGACCATTGAGCTGGAAAATGGTGAAAGCAAAGTGGTCGGCATCACCCGCGCCCATCTGGAAGAGGATGCAGGCAAGTCACTGCATGAGGATTTTCACGGCATGACTGGCATTGATCTGAACCGTGCGGGCACGCCGCTGCTGGAGATCGTCTCCGAGCCGGACATGCGCTCTGCGGCTGAAGCGGTTGCCTACGCCAAAAAGATCCACGCCCTGGTGCGCTACATCGAGATCTGCGATGGCAACATGGCCGAAGGCTCCTTCCGTTGTGATGCCAACGTCTCGGTGCGTCCCATGGGGCAAAAAGAGCTGGGCACGCGTGCCGAGCTGAAAAACCTCAACTCCTTCCGCTTTCTGGAGAAGGCGATCAATCTGGAGGTGGAGCGTCAGATCGACATCATCGAGTCCGGCGGCAGAGTGGTGCAGGAGACCCGCCTCTATGATGCTGACCGCCACGAGACCCGCTCCATGCGCAGCAAGGAGGAGGCCAACGACTACCGCTATTTTCCAGACCCCGATCTGCTGCCAGTGGAGCTGGATGATGCCTTCATCGAAGAGATAAAACAGACACTGCCAGAGCTGCCAGATGAAAAACGCCAGCGTTTTGAGAGCGATTATGCACTGAGCCTGCAGGATGCAGCGGTCTTGACTGCCAGCCGTGAGCTGGCCGACTATTATGAGGCCGTGGTGGCTGCCGCGCAGAGCGATCCAAAGATCGCTGCCAACTGGGTTTTGGGGGAACTTGCTGCTGCGCTGAACCGTGATGCTGTCGATATCAGCAACAGCCCGGTAACGGCAAAGCTGCTGGCCGGCCTGCTGCAGCGCATTGCCGATCAAACCATCTCCGGCAAAATCGCCAAACAGGTCTTTGAGGCGATGTGGCAGGGTGAAGGTGATGCCGATGCGGTGATTGAAGCCAAAGGGCTGAAGCAGATCACCGACAGCAGTGCGATTGAGAAGATGGTCGATGAGGTGGTTAGCAATAATCCAAAGCAGGCGGAGCAGTATCGTTCAGGCAAAGAGAAACTGTTTGGCTTTTTTGTGGGTCAGGTGATGAAGCAGACCAGAGGCAAGGCTAACCCGCAACAGGTCAATGAGCTGCTGAAGAAGCGCCTGGCGCAGGATTGATCTATGTTTACCAATGACCGCACCAAAATGCGCAAGGTCTTCACCGATGCCTGGCAGAAACACCAGAACAGGCAGCCGATGGAACCATTGGAGCAGGTGATTGCCAATATCCTGGAGCAGCACCCCGAATATCAAAAATTGATGAAAGACCCGCAAGCGGCGCTGGACAAGGATTTCACCCCGGAGGGCGGAGAGAGCAATCCTTTTCTGCACCTGAGTATGCACATTGCCATTCAAGAGCAGTTGAGTACCAACCGTCCGGCAGGTATCACGGGGTTGCATCAACAGCTGATGATGCAGATCGGCGATCCACATGAAGCGGAACATCAGATTATGGAGTGCCTTGGTCAGATGCTGTGGGAGGCGCAACGAGCCAACCGCATGCCAGATGAGAAAGACTATCTTGACTCCATCAAGGCGCTTGTTCATAAAGGGAGCTGACACCTAAATTCCTACAACCTGGAGCCTGTACCATGTCTGTATTACTAGAATTCAGTATGTTTCCCACTGACACGGGAGAGAGCAAAAGCGCCTATGTCAGCCAAGTGGTCAAGATGATCCGTGAGAGCGGCGTTGACTACAAATTATCCCCGATGGGCACGACTATCGAAACAGCCACCATGCAGGAGGCGCTGGATCTTATCGGAAAAGCCTATGCCGTACTGGAGGCTCAGGGTTGCAATCGGGTCTACTCCTCGCTTAAATTTGATATTCGTAAGGGCAAAGAGAACCGCCTTGCAGGCAAGATCAAGTCAGTCAAAGAGAAGATAGGTGAGATCAACACCTGAGGATCACAGTTATGCTAAAGAAAGCCTATATTGCTGGAGAGTGGGTAGAGACGGGCGAGCAGCTTGAGGTTGCCAACCCCTACGATGGCTCGGTATTTGCCAGGGTTGCCCTCTGTGGTGAAGCGGAGATTGAACGGGCACTGACTGCAGCCTATGCCTGCCGCGGTGAGATGGCTGCGCTGGAGCCTTACCAGCGCGCCGAGGCACTGAACCTTATCCGTGATGGTATTGAGCAGCGGATAGAGGAGTTTGCCAGGGCACTCTCACAAGAGAATGGCAAAACCATTACCGAATCACGGGTGGAGGCAATTCGTGCCGCAGCCACCTTTGAGATCGCTGCGGGCGAAGCCACCCGCATCTATGGCGAGGCCTATGATCTGGGCATCAACAAGATGGGGGCGGGGCGTCGTTGCATCGTGCGCCACTACCCGGTTGGGGTTGTATCCGCAATAGCGCCGTTCAACTTCCCGCTCAATCTGGCGATTCACAAGATCGCCCCCGCCCTTGCCGTGGGCTGCCCCATTGTACTGAAACCCGCCTCGAAGACCCCGGTGAGCAGCCTGATGCTGGCGGAGATTATCGAGCAATCGGGTCTGCCAAAGGGTGCCTTCTCAGTAGTACCCAGTGGCCGGGCAGCAGGGCAGATGCTGGTGGAGGATGAGCGCATCAACCTGCTGACCTTCACCGGCTCCCCTGAAGTGGGCTGGAAGATGAAACGCGATGCCGGAAAGAAAAAGGTGGTGCTGGAGCTGGGCGGCAATGCCGGTCTGATCATTGATAAAGGGCTATCTGAAACAGATTGGGAGTGGCTGATCAGCCGGGCGGTGGTCGGTGCCTTCTATCAAAGCGGGCAGGTCTGCATCTCTGTCCAGCGCATCTTTGCCCATCGTGAGATCTATGATGAGTTCAAAACCCGCTTTGTCCGCGCCACTGAGGCGCTAAAGGCCGGAGATCCGCTGGATGAATCAACAACCCTGGGGCCGGTTGTCGATACCAATAACCGTAAACGGATCAAGAGCTGGGTTGATGAGGCGATAGCCAGTGGAGCCAAACTGGTGGCGGGTAATGTGATTGCCCCCTGTGGTCAGGGCAACTCTTTGCAGGCGACCATACTGGAAGATGTCGATCCGAACCTGAAGGTCTGTAGAGAAGAGGTCTTCGGCCCAGTGGTCACACTGACTGCTGTGGATTCAATGGAAGAGGCATTTGAACGGGTGAACGACTCGGACTTTGGCCTGCAGTGCGGCATCTTCACCAACGACTTCAACACCGTAATACGTGCCTTCGACACCCTGGAGGTGGGTGGTGTGATCCATAACGATATCCCAACCTTCCGGGTGGACTCCATGCCTTACGGCGGGGTCAAAGACTCCGGGCAGGGGCGCGAAGGGATTCGCTATGCCATGCATGATATGCTTGAGGAGCGGGTGCTGGTCTATAAGGTGTAGCCTGCGGACTTCACATAGCCTGCAAGGTGTTGTTGCGCACACTGTAATTGGGTGGGTTCAACCAGCAAATGCAGTGGCCGTCTGGCTATGTGTATAAAATGGAGGGTGGCTTATGCCTGAAAAATCCCCAGGCTTTTGGGGTTCGATGCCGGGGATACTCACCGGAATTGCTGCGGTAATTACCGCAACCACCGGGCTCTACCTTGCGATGAAGAGCGAGAACGCCACCGCACCTGTCGTGCAAAAACCAAAAGAGCATATTGAGGTTGCTGTGTTGCCCCCCACTCCGGTGGGAGAGTCCACTGCCAAGCCAGGGAAGGTGCAGGTACCGCAGCCGCACTCCACAGGCACGGCCGCTTCAGTGAGTGAGGTTGAACCACAGATCAGGGTGCTGCCGCCATTTCCAGAGAGAGGCCCACTGGTTGATTGCATATACTTTCCCACCGTCAATACCGTTGCCAGCTTAATGGGCTGGTCCAACTACTACCATAAACAGATCATTGCTGCTGAAGGTAAAAAGCAGCGTGCCAAAGACCCCTGCAACCAGGCCATAGATCAGCGTGGCATGGCGCATTGTAAAGCCCCGGAGGATCTTGAGATACGCCGGGCGCTGCTTGAAACGCTGACACTATGCCGGGCGGTGGGCATAGAGTGGCAGAATATCAAGCGCTCCACCATTATCCTAGAAAAATCAGTTAAGCCGTAGCGAGGGCGACTAAGATGCTTAATCTACAGATTTTTTTTCTAGGATCATGGGCACTATGAGCGCAAAGTACCCAAGGGAGAGGGCATGGCCTTTTTGCTGGGGGTATTGCGCATTCTGCGCTTCTTTTGCCCAGATGTTACGTCCTGCACTGATTTAGTCGATTTGCCCCAACCTATTTCAGGTGAAATGCAAATAAAAATCCCAAGCTGAATGAGGAGAAATATCCCCCCCAGGCAGCCTGGGACAAAAGAGGCTTAAAACGAGATATCGTCGTCGAAGTCAGACCGTTCCGATTGAGAGTCCGGATCTTGGTTATATTCTGCAATGATGATTGGGACTAATGCAGATTCATAGTGTTGCCAGATGGCATTGTGCAGATCATTGAGTAGATTGAAACAGCAAAGGGCCAGGTCTTTATTGTCTCAATACGCTAGTAAAAACCATGCACTCTCAGTGCAAGGCTTTAGCATCGCGGAGCGATATATTGCTTTACCACATAACGACTTTCAGTCGTTCTGAAAACAACCTATGGACTTTTAGTCCATAGTCGTTGAGTCTTGCGTCACTCGGTTAATCATGCAAACTCAACAACCACCGGCTAAAGACCGGTGGGTTAGATTTTCGGACTGAAAGTCCGGATACGGGGCGGATAGCCCCGTTTATTCATCCGGCTCTACTTCCATTTTAAAATCCGTACTTGGCTTCGGCTCAAAGTGATGTTCCAAGTAATCTTGGATCATCTCTTCCGTCATCTGCCCCACCGTCGCACAAAAATATCCTCTTGCCCAGAAGTGCCGACCCCAGTAACGCTTCTTTAGCTTCGGAAACTCCTCAAACAACTTCCTCGACGTACGGCCTTTTATCCTACGCATTATCTCACTGGGCGCCATATTCGGTGGCGCTGATACCAAAATATGCACGTGATCCTTGCTCACCACTCCCTTCAATATCTTAATCTCAAATGCATCGCACGTTTGCCGTACTAACTCCCGTACCCGACTACCAACATCTCCTACCAGCACTTTATAGCGATATTTCGTTACCCAAACAAAGTGATACTCAATCGCATAAGCCGTATGACTACCATACCGATATTTCATCTCTTATCCCCCAGTAACTAGGAGGCTGTCCGAGAATAGGTAAACATTAAGAGCTAATGAGCTGCATTTATTGAGAATGCCTATCATTCACTGGCAGTAATGATTCTTATTACTATTTAGAGGCTCAACAGCCTCTAAATCGCCCGTTTTTTTCGCTATTTGCATCCATTTCTCCCTTTAGTTATACATGGCGCTTAAATTTCCAAATTCTGGGCGGATTAACCCATTGAGCATTGATCGAGCTATTTTTTTAAGATTGTGTGTGGCACACACCAATGAAAACTCACCCGCCACCTTCTCTTTTCCTCTCACGCTGAAACGACGAAACCCACTGTTTTTGATATGGCCAAACACAGGCTCTACAATCACTTTGCGTTTTTTATAGATTTCTTTTGATTCATCTTTTTCCATCTTGGCATTCATTTGTTGCCGTAATGGTTCTTTGTCATCAGTTTGGATTGTCCGCGCCTCTCCTTTGCTGGATTGACAGCACCTACTTTTATATAGGCAACCTTCACAAATTATGGCGTCTCCTTGATAGGTTTTTTTACCGTCCTTTGATTGGCGCTTCAACACCAGCTCTTGTTTTCCTGGGCAAATAAAGCAGTCTTTTTCCTCATCATATTCAAAGTCTGCTTTGACAAGTTTTCGATCTGATTCATCTAAAGGAATCTTGCTTGTCTTTTCACCTTTATCTGTTGCAATATATACATCAACTGAAATGGCCTCAAATGCTTCAAGGTTGTGCCCAGACATATAGCCATTATCGGCGCTCATAGTGTCTGGTAACCTGCCGGTCGCATCCTGGATGCTCTGTAGCGCTGGGGTCACTTCGTTTTTATCATTCGCATTTTGGCTGAGGTGCTGTCCAATAATGATTTGATGATCTTCATCTACACTGATCTGGCCATTATATTGATAGTCAAAGTTTCCGTTCTTTCCCATGATGCGAGCATCTGTATCCGCAAAGCTAATCTGCTTTTTATCTTCAATCTCCTTGCCGGGATTTAGGATTTGCTCACGCTTCTCCAGTGCCTCTTTAGCCTCTTTGATGCGTGCTAAACGCGCTTCCTTGAATTTTAGATCCTCAGGGATTTCATAGCCCGTCTGCTCCTTATATGATTGATCTTCTTCCTCATCACAGCTGCTGGCTTTTTCAATTAACTCGTCAATCTCTTTGCTCAACTCCAACTCTTTTTCCTTTAAGCGTTTATAGGTCATTGCTTTGTGTTTGGAACTGTCTGCTTTGAATTTTGAGCCATCAAGGCTGATGTGCCCCAGTGAGGCAAGCTCAAGCTCTATAGCCAGCTTAACCGTTTGCTTAAAACAGTCGTGGAAAAACTCAGGGTTATTTTTTCTAAAGTCACTCAGCACACGAAAGTTAGGGCAATTCATCTGCGCAATAAACATGAAGGAAAGGTCTTCATTACAGCGCTTTTCTATTTCTCGTGAGCTGAATACACCACGGCTGTAGGCATAGATAAGTATGGATACAATCAGCTTTGGATGGTAGGCATTTTGTCCTTTGATACTGAATGTTCTTTCCAGGGCAGATGTATCCAGTTGTTTAAACAGATCCATGTAGAGGTAGCATTCATGATCTTTTGGGAGGAGATCAAATATATTGCTTGGAAACAACAGATGTTGGTTGAATTCCGTTGGGCTTTTTTTGAAAGGGATAGTCATGGTTTGATTTAAGTTGATTTCTGCGGTTTATCGCCTCAGTATTATATCATAACCCTTTGATACTTATATGGATAATAGGTGTTTTAAGTGATGAATATTCATTGTTAGCTACAGGTTGTCATTGCTTTTTCCGCACTTGTGCCCGCTTTTTTGGTAGCAGGGTTTCTATTCTCGGACAGCCTCCTAGGTTCCATTTGAGTCTTTCGAATTATGAAGCTAACAGCGTGCTAGAGATTTTTCGGGGAGCTAACCTGCTTCTGCTTTCTGTTTGACGTGATGTGCGCGAATGGCCAGTACCGTATTGAGCACAAAAACCAGCAGCGTCAGTGCATTGATCAGTCCGCCGATGTTGCGGGGCAGCAGCTCTATTGTCAGATCACCCACCACACGAACCGTGAGAAAAACGTGCAGCAGCACCACATGGATATAGAAGGCTGGCCGATACAGCATGCCTCGCCCCAATACCGCAGGAAAGATCACCGGGGCATGGCCAAAGATCATTGAGAAGATAAAACCAAGGAAGAAGGTATGCAGCACGGCATCATAGCGCAGGCCACTAAAATCAGCCCCAAACAGCACCAGCAGCAGGCCGCAGCAGGCCAGCCAGAGATAGCCCGCCAGCAGGTTGACTGCAATAAAGCGTGTTAGGCCCGTCTGCCGTACGGTTCGTCGTGCTATATCATTCAGGCCAAGCCAGACTGCGATGGCGATCATGCCCAGACCCAGTATGCGTACCCCGGTATCAATGTCGAACAGCGTAACTGCAATGCCCAGCATCGAGAGTACAACGGCTCCACTCATCTGCTGCTGGCGCGCCTTTGGAATGAAGAGCATGCGCCCCAGCTCCATGCGTTCACCGGCAATGGTCAACAGCAGAAAGCCCATCCACCACCAGACCACCACAAAGATGCTGCTGCCCGTCAGCCAGAGTAGATTACCCGCCAGCCAGGAGAGTGCGCCCACCAGCATAATCACTGTGAACCAGGCAAATTGACGGCGCAGAAAGGCGACAAACAGCAGGCAGAGCATCAGGCTGCCGATAACGATCAGCAGTTGTGCCAATGAAGGAGCCACCCCGGTGATTAGTAACAGGCCACCAAGGCCGGTGGAGAGTGGCCCCAGAAAACCCCAGCGTCTGCCCAGTGCAACCGCTCGCTCCAACCCAATTACTGTTCCCAAAAAGGCGCCCACCATCAGTGAGCCATGGTTGGCTGGCAGCACCAGCGTCAGTGTCGGCAGCTCCCAGCCCAGACGTTGCACACCACCAAACAAGGCCATCAACAGTGAGAACATGCCCATCGCCATCAGCGGCAGACGGTGGTTTGGTTTTAGGCTCATCTGCCACCCAGCATCTTTTTGGCTGCATCGGACATCCGCTCCGGCGTCCAGGCAGGCTCCCAGACCACCTGCACATCGACCTCAGCCAGTGAGGGCAGGGCGCGCACAACGGCCTGACGGGCTTCATTGGTAATGGTGACATGCAGCGGACAGCTGGGGGAGGTCATGGTGATCTCGACCTTTGCCTTATTGTCGGTAACGGCTACGGTGTAGACCATGCCCATCTCAACGATATTGATCCCGACTTCAGGATCCATCACCGTTTTCAGTGCTGCCCAGATGGCCTCCTGTTGTGGTGTGTTGCGCTCTTGATTCACGTTCTTTCGCTCTCTTTCGATATGGGGGGCGCAGTATAGCGGCTTTCCCGGCTCTGATCCTGTTTCACTCTGCCAGCTCAAACCGCAACGCCAGACCGTTATTGCACCAGCGCTCCCCGGTGGGTTCCGGCCCATCATCAAAAACATGTCCCTGATGACCGCCACAACGGGCGCAGTGATATTCTGTTCGGGGCCAGACCATCTTGAAATCACGTTTGGTCTCCAGATGCCCCTCTATAGTGGTAAAAAAACTGGGCCAGCCGGTGCCGCTGTCAAATTTCATATCTGAGCTAAACAGTTCCAGATCACAGCCTGCACAGTGGTAGATGCCCTCCCGACACTCCTTGTCCAGAGGGCTGCTGCGCGCCGGCTCTGTCCCCTCTTCACGCAGAATCTCAAACTGCTCAGGGGTCAGAATGGCTGCCCACTCCGCTCGGGTTCGGGTTATCTTTGTAATCATGGTTTTGCTCCCTCTATTGCTGGCAAAGAGTGGTGATGCGGTCAGGGCGGCGCTGCCCACCATCAGGGAGAGAAAATGGCGACGGCTCAATGCGCTCTTCATCGGCTCCCCCAAAGTATGTTGAGGCGCTTATCGCGCCCACAGCTGTAACGGTAATATCTATAGCGGATCGGGTTTTTCTTGTAGTAATCCTGGTGGTACTCCTCTGCAGGGTAGAAGATGCTTGCGGCTGTGATCTCGACCACTATCGGCTCCTCAAAGGGCTTGGTCTGCTCCAGCATCTGCTTTGATGCTTCTGCCCATGCCTGCTGCTGTTCATTATGATAGAAGATCTCTGGACGATATTGGCTGCCCAGATCACAAAACTGCCGATCAGACCGGGTGGGGTCGATGCTGCGCCAGAATATCTCCAGCAGGCCGACATAGTCTATTCTGGATGGATCGAAGGTGATCTGAATCGCTTCGGCATGGCCGCTGTCCCCGGCAGAGATCTTTTTGTACGTTGGGTTTTGCAGGTGGCCGCCAATGTATCCGGAGAGTACATCTGTTACCCCTTCCACCTTTTCAAAGTCGCTCTCCATGCACCAGAAGCAGCCACCGGCAAAGGTGGCTGTGGTGGCGGGTTGCTGTGCCGCATGCCCTGATATGGAGGCCAAACTGAGCATCCCCAGCAGATAGTGTTTAAATCGTTCCATACTGATACCCTTTCGTCCTGCCTGCAGAATCATCTATGACCACACCCCCACAAATTTTGTTGCAAAAAATCTACTCCCAGCGAAAGGTGCGGGCTGCAATGAGCAGAAAAACCGCCGTCATCACCATCAGTGCCATCAGGTTTGGCCAGATATCCATAAGACCGGCGCCATCAATCATGATGGCGCGCGCCCCATCAATCACATGCGTCAGCGGCAGAATCTGTGCCAGTTTTACCAGCCAGGGGTTTACTCCCTCCAGTGAAAACCAGACCCCGGAGAGGAACATCATCGGCCAGCTAATGGCATTGAGCAGGCCACCGGCCAGCTCCTCACTGGCCAGCCGGGCAGCAATCAACAAACCCAGGCTGATCAGGCAGATTGCCCCCAGGGCAAAGACGATGAGCAGGTCAAAATAGCTGCCATACATGCGGAAGTCGAGCACCAGATCGGTGAGAAAAAAGACCAGCGCACTGACTGACAGCAGCAGCCAGAGCCGGGAGACCACCTGTGCAGAGATAAACTCAAATGCGGTGACCGGCGTCGCCTTGAGCCGCTTGAGCATGCCATTTTTGCGATAGCGCACAATCACGAAGCCGACCCCAAACAGGGCGCTGAACATCAGGTTCATCGCCAGGATGCCGGAGATCAGCCAATCCACATAGCGTATCCCTTCACCCGTTACCGCTTCGCGTTTGAACCCCGCATCACTGCCATTGAGCAGCCGCTCCAGCAGATAGCCTGCCGGTGAGCTGTCATTGATCCAGAACTGCTGGGTGGCTGGTGATATCAGCATATCCAGCTGGTGGCGCTCTACCTTTGTGATGGCTGCTGAAAGGTCGGTAACCGGAATGAACTGGATATATTTTATCTCTTCAAAATGGAGATTTTGGCTGCTCTGCGCGGCGGTAATGCCTACTTTATAGAGATCTGGCCCATCGCCCGAAAAGGCCACGGCAAAGCCGCCAATCACCATGATGGGGAAGATGAAGTTCCAGGCCAGCGCTGCGCGGTCGCGCCAGAACTCCTTGTTCCTGGCGCGCATAATAGCGAGAAAACGTCTAAAGCTCATGTTCGCAGCTCCCGGCCGGTCAGTGCCAGAAAGAGATCCTCCAGGGTGCGCTGCCGGATGCGCAATCCTGCCAGTGAGACCCCCTGTTCAGTCAGCCGATTAATGGTGCTGTTGAGATCACTCGACAGAATCTCGACCAGATCACCACTCATCTGCATCTCCAGCTCGGGATAGCTTGCGGGAAAATCAGTTGCCGGCAGTTGCAGCACCACCTCTGCAAAGTGTTTGGCCAGCAGCGCATCCGGTGTGCCCTGGGCAATGATGCGGCCATGATCCATGATGATGATGTCATCACAGAGCCGGTAGGCCTCCTCCATGTAGTGGGTGGTGAGCACAATGGTCTTGCCCCGCTGTTTGATGCTCTGCACCAGCTCCCAGAAGTTACGCCGGGCCTGGGGGTCGAGCCCGGTGGTTGGCTCATCCAGAAAAATCACCTCCGGGTCATTGACCAGCGCTATGGCCAGCAACATTCGTTGGCGCTGGCCACCCGAGAGCTTGCGGGTATCCCGATCCAGAAACTCCTCCAGTGAGCAGCTCTCGATCAGCTCTTGCAGCGGTGTGGTGCGCGGGTAGATCTGCTGAAACATCTCCAGCGTCTCACGTACCGTGATGTAGTCCTGTAGCGCCGTCGTCTGAAACATGATGCCGGCCTCATCCCTGAAGCGACGCCCCAACGGCCTGCCCTGGTAGAGAATGGAGCCGCTGGTGGGTTCATTGATCCCCTCCAGCATTTCAACCGTTGTGGTCTTGCCCGCCCCATTGGGGCCGAGCAGCCCAAAACAGCGGCCACGCTCAATGGCAAAACTGATGCCATCAACCGCTTTTACGCCTTGGTAGTGTCGAATCAGATTGTCTACTTGCAGAAAGGGGGGCACAGTGTCACTCTATTTATTTGGTTCTGAACAGAGCAATTCATTGTATAGAAGATTGCAGACCTTGGCAGAATTTTACCCAAAAGATGGCGTTGACCGCGCCCTGAAGAGCTCTCTGGGCAGCCTGGCGCTGCTGCTGTTATTGGCGCTGCTTCCAGGTCACAGCAGTGCTGACTGGGTGGCGGTGAAGGATAGCGAGGGGATCATAATCTATACCCGGGAGGTTCCGGGGAACGCTATCATCATGGCCAGGGGCCTGGTCATCATCGATGCCGGGCCAGAGGCCATATTGCGGGTGCTGGATAACAACCGCGAGCACCCAAAGTGGATACCCTATCTGCGGGAGTCACGACAGCTACAGGTTATCTCGGATACCGAGCGGCTGGAGTACAATCTGTTCGATGCCCCCTGGCCGGCCTCTAATCGCGATTTTGTTTTTCGTGCCAAAGCGATCCCCAGCAACCATAAGGATGTCCTGCTCTATAGTATGAGGTCTGAATCCAGCCCGCTGATGCCGGAGCAGGAAAATATTGTGCGCGGCACGCTGTATGAGAGCCGCTTCAAGCTGACCCGGCTGCCATCCGGAAAGACCGAGGTTGAGCTGCTGTTTCAGGCCGACCCAAAGGGCTGGATTCCCAGCTGGGTCGTCAATATCGTGCAAAGGGTATGGCCCTATAAGGTGCTCAAAGGGCTACGCGCGCAGGTGCTCTCTTCTGAGCAGCAATAACGGCGGTTATCGCTCAGAATCAATAAATATGTTAACCGCATCCCCCAGATTGAAATAGCTGCGTATCTCCTCTGGCAGGCTGCTCACGCGGATGCTGTCAACAATCTTGAGTCCGGCGTTGTCCAGGTTCAACATGCGCGCCTCCGTACTTGGGATATCTGCATCATAGAGCATCACTTTTGGTGCCAGCAGTGCATTTGGGTTGATCGACATCACAACCGCAATGGTCTCATCCGACAGCTTGACCACCGTGCCAGGGGGGTAGACCCCCATACTGGTGATAAACAGCGTGATCTTCTCTTTGTTGAACCTGTGCCGCTCTTTGGCAAACAGGGTAGAGATCGCTTCGTAAGGCGAGCAGGATTTGCTTGGATCTTTCTGGTTGCACAGATTGTCATAGGCATTCACCAGCGCAACAATCTGGGCAAGTTCTGAAATCTGGCTCTCCACCAACCCCTTTGGATAGCCGCTACCATCACTCATCTCATGATGCTGCTCGATGATCGTTACCGCTTCTGGTGGGATGGCGCCAATCTGATCGGCCTGACGCACGCCATAGACGGGATGCATGCGGATCAGGTTCTGCTCCGCCTGATTGAGTGGCTCCTGCTTCAACAGGATCTTGTCCGGGATCTCGCTGTAACCAAGGTCATGAAACATTGCACCCGTTCCCAGATCCTGCATCTGCTGCTCATCCAGCCCCAGCTGCCGACCCAGCATCAGCGCCAGGATGGTGACATTGATGGCATGGTAATAGGTGCTTTCGCTCTTGCCCTTCATATTGACCAGGTGCATGGTGGCCTCCTGGTTCTCCATCAGCGACTCCACCATTCCGGAGATGATCTCTCCCGCCTCCTCAACCGCAGCCTGGGGTTGCGACATGATATTGCGCATCACCTCCCGCAGTGAAGCGGCCGTCTCTGCGTAGGCCTTTTCACAGCGGTTGAGTGTGACGGCGCGCTCTTTCACCTTCTTGATGCGCTTCTGCTTATCCTTCTCTTGAGCCGCTTCCTGCTCAGCCTCTGCTTTGGCTTCAGGGGCAGCAACCTCAGCAGCCTGCTCGACCAGGGGCAGCGGCGCTGTATCACTGCGGGCAGGGTCATACTGGATGCTGGAGAGGTTCAGTTTTTTCAGCTCCGCCAGCTGTTTTTCACTCTTGATCTTAAAGCTGTTCGAGATGAAGGAGTGCTGCATCCACGACAGATCCAGCTGGATATAGAGACCGACACAAAGCTGGCTGGGTTTTATGCGGTTGTGGGACATTTTTTACATCAGCACAGGGTGACGGCGAGCACCGGGCGGGGAGATGAGCAACCTCTCATGCCCGGAACATCTGTGCAAAATTACAGGGGCGGGTGCGGTGATCCAGCTGGCTCTTGAGGATCTTGTCCCAGCCTGTTTTACAGGCTCCGCTCGAGCCGGGCAGGCAGAAGATGAGCGTCTGGTTGGTCAAACCGGCAATTGCCCGTGACTGGATGGCCGAGGGGCCGATCTCCTCCAGCGAGATGCTGCGAAACAGCTCGCCAAACCCCTCTATCGACTTCTCCAGCAGCGGCGCTATGGCCTCTGGCGTGCTGTCACGCCCGCTGATGCCGGTGCCGCCGGTGCTGATGATGACATGCACTGCCGGATCGGCAATCCAGCGTGAAAAGGCGGCGCGCATCTGATAGATGTCATCCTTTACGATGAGCTTCTCCACCACCGCATGCCCGGCCTCCACAGCGCGCTCTTTGAGGATGAGGCCGGACTGGTCGGTCTCTTCGGTGCGGCTGTCCGAGATGGTCAATACTGCAATATTCAGCGCTACGAACCCCGCGTCACTAACGTGTCCACTCATGGCTCTGCCCTAAAAAGTGCGATCATAGGCGGATTGGAAACGCGCCCTGAACTGATCCATTGTAAAACGGTGATTCTGGGTGCCGGCCTGTTCGATCTTGATCGCCCCCATCAGCCCGGCGACACGGCCGGTGGTCTCCCAATCCATATCGTTCATCAGCCCATAGAGCAGCCCGGCGCGATAGGCGTCACCACAGCCGGTTGGATCTTCCACGGCGCTGATTGGTGCAGGGGGGATCTCATGGCTCTTCTCTTTGGTATAGATGGTGGAGCCTTTGCCGCCACGGGTGACGATGACGGCTTGCACCTGCTGTGCCAGCGCCTCTGCGCTCTTGCCGGTGCGATCCTGCATCAGCTGCCACTCGTAGTCGTTGAAGGCGAGCCAGTCGGCCTGCCCGGCAAAGCGCATCAGGTCATTGCCGTCGAACATCGGCATCCCCTGGCCGGGGTCAAAAATAAAGGGGATGCCTGCCTCGGCAAACTGTTCGGCATGTTCGATCATCCCCTGACGGCCATCCGGGGAGACCAGGCCGATGCTGCATCCCTTAACATCCGACACCTTGTTCTCATGGGCAAAATTCATTGCACCGGGGTGAAAGGCGGTGATCTGGTTGTCATCCTGATCGGTGGTGATGTAAGCCTGCGCCGTATAGCTGTTCTCGATCACCCGGATAAAATCCAGGCTCATCCCCTGCGACCGCATCCAGTCGGCATAGGGGGCAAAATCGGTGCCCACCGTGCCCATCGCCTTGCCATCGCCGCCCAGCAGCCCAAGATTATAGGCGATGTTACCGGCACAGCCGCCGAATTCCCGCCGTAGATCAGGCACCAGAAAGGAGACATTCAGGATATGCACCTGCTCGGGCAGGATGTGGTTTTTGAACTTGTCGTGGAACACCATGATGGTGTCAAAGGCGAAGGAGCCGCAGATCAGTGCTGACATTGTTTTTTCCTAAATAGTGAGAGATATGTAGTTAGTTGTTGTCTGGTCTCCAGACCAGATCCAGCTCACGCGCTGCACGCACATCATCCAGCCGCTTTACCGGCAGGTTGTAGGGGGCACCCGTCACCTGCTCCGGGTGCTCTTCAGCCTCCTGCTTGATGCGGCAAAGTGCTTCAATAAAACCATCCAGCTCTTCACGGCTCTCGGTCTCGGTCGGCTCGATCAACAGGCACTCCGGTACCTGCAATGGAAAATAGGTGGTGGGGGCGTGGAAGCCGTAATCGAGCAGCCGTTTGGCAAAATCCATGGTATTCACGCCTAGCTCTTTGGCCTGCCGCTGCAGGGTGAGAATAAACTCATGGGTGGCGCGCCGTTCGGGGTAGGCAGCATCAAAACCGGCATCGGTGAGCCGTTTCAGCATGTAGTTGGCATTCAGCGTGGCATACTCGGCCACCCGCTCCATCCCTTCACCGCCCAGCATCCGGGCATAGATGTAGGCTCGCAGCAGCACCCCTGCATTGCCGGCAAAGGTGGAGAGGCGGCCAATGCTCTCGGGGCAGCTCTCCTCTGTCAGCCAGTGATAATGTTCACCCTCGCGTGCCACCATCGGCACCGGCAGATAGGGTTGCAGACGCTCACTGACGCCGACCGGCCCGGCACCCGGCCCACCACCGCCGTGCGGGGTGGCGAAGGTTTTGTGCAGATTGACATGGATCACATCGAAGCCCATATCCCCTGGCCGCACCTTGCCCAGGATGGCATTGAGATTGGCGCCATCGTAGTAGAGCAGCCCGCCCGCCTCATGCATCAGCGTGGCGATTGCCTCGATGTTGCGGTCAAACACCCCCAGGGTCGAGGGGTTGGTGAGCATGATGCCAGCCGTCTGTGGGCCGACCAGTCTGCGTAGCGCCTCGATGTCGACATCGCCATCGGCACCACTGGGAGTCTCCCGCACCCTGTAGCCGCACATCACCGCCGAGGCCGGATTGGTGCCGTGGGCGGCATCTGGCACCAGAATCTCGCTACGCGCCTTGTCGCCACGCGCATCGTGATAGGCGCGAATCATCGCCACCCCGGCAAACTCCCCCTGGGCACCTGCGGCCGGGCTGAGAGAGACCGCCTGCATGCCGGTCACCTCTTTCAGTATCTCCTGCAGTTCATAGAGACAGGCCATAAAGCCCTGGCTGTGATCCGCCGGAGCCTCCGGGTGACGCGCCAGGAACTCGGGCAGCATGGCCAGGCTGTTGCACCCTCTGGGGTTGTATTTCATAGTGCAGGAGCCCAGCGGATAGAACTGGGTGTCGATAGAGAAGTTCTGCTGTGACAGCCGGGTGTAGTGGCGTACTGCCTGCATCTCCGAGACCTCGGGCAGCTCCGCACGCTGCTGGCGACGAAAGCGCTTTGGGATGGCGGAGAGGTCAGCTGTTTGCAGCGGAGCCTGGGCGGTGGCGCGCCGTCCGCTGCGGGAGTGTTGGTAGATCAGCATGTCAGAATGGCCCGCAGTTTGCGCTGGAAATCGTCCATCTCTAGTTCGGTTCGTTTCTCGGTGGCGCAGACCAGGATGGCATTGCCCAGTTCAGGGTAGTCACGGCTCAGATTCAGGCCGCCCAGAAGATCTTGCGCAGAGAGCTGGCGCAACACGTCATCGGCCGGAACCGGCAGGCACAATACCTGTTCGTGGAAGGTCGGACGGTTGAAGAGCGGCTCCACCCCTTCGAGCGCGGTCAGCTTCTGCACCAGGCTGCGGGCATTGGCATGGCAGGCGGCTGCGACCCGCTCCAGCCCTTCGCTGCCCAGCAGTGCCAGGTGGATGGTTGCCGCTGTGGCCATCAACCCCTGGTTGGTGCAGATGTTGGAGGTCGCCTTGGAGCGGCGGATGTGCTGCTCCCGCGCCTGTAGCGTCAGGGTGTAGCCGATCTTGCCATCGAGGTCACGGGTGCGGCCCACAATCCGCCCTGGCATCTGCCGCACCAGCTTTTGTCGGCAACAGATAAAGCCAAGATATGGCCCGCCGGAGGAGAGCGGCGCGCCCAGCGGCTGCCCCTCACCACAGCTGATATCTGCCCCCTCTTCACCCCAGCTGCCGGGTGGATGGAGCAGCGCCAGCGCTACCGGGTTGACCACGGCAATCGCCAGCGTCTTGTTGGCGTGTGCCCAGTCGGTGAGGAGGTCGACCTCTTCCAGTACACCAAAGTAGTTGGGCTGTGGGATGACCAGTGCCGTAATATCCTGACCCTCGAAGGCGGCCAGTGCCGCCGGGTCGGTGTGGCCGCCTGCCGGGTCGAACGGCAGCTCCACCAGCTCGATATTCTGTTTACCAACCATCGCCTGCACCACGCGGCGGTAGGCCGGGTGCAGTGTACGCGGTACCAGTATCCGGCGGGATCTGGATTTGCGGTTGGCGCGCACCGCCATCAGTACCGCCTCTGCCAGCGCTGTGGCACCATCATAGAGCGAGGCATTGGAGACCTCCATGCCGGTCAGTGCCGCCATCATGCTCTGGAACTCGTACAGCACCTGCAGGGTGCCCTGGCTGGCCTCGGCCTGGTAGGGGGTGTAGGCGGTGTAGAACTCACCCCGGCTGGCCAGCTGCCAGACGGCCGCCGGGATGTGGTGGTCGTAAGCGCCCGCGCCAACAAAGCAGACTGGCGCGCCATCCTGGCGGGCGCGGGCGGACATCAGCCCGGTCACCTCCATCTCGGAGATCGCCTGCGGCAGCCGTATCAGCTTGCCACAGCGCAGTGTTGCCGGTATCTCATCGAAGAGCGCTTCGATATCCGGTACGCCAATGGCGGCCAGCATCTCGCGCAGATCCTCTTCGGTGTGGGGTATGAAGGGCATAAAATATCTGCTTTTTTTGGGGGGTCAGGCGTCCAGGACTTCCTGGTAGCCGTCTGCGTCCAGCAGACTATCCAGATCCGCTTCATCGGTTATGGCTATCCTGAATAGCCAGCCATCGCCGTAGGGGTCGTCATTGACCAGCTCAGGGGAGTCCATCAACGCCTCGTTGACCTCGGTTATTTCACCCGCTACCGGACAGTAGATATCCGATGCGGCCTTGACGGATTCAATAACGGCACACTCGGCCTCCGCCTCAAACGGGTCGCCAATCTCTGGCAGCTCGACGAAGACCAGATCTCCCAGCTGATCCTGGGCATGATCCGTGATGCCGACGGTCACCACACCATCCTCTGCACTGCTGACCCACTCGTGGGTTCTGCAATATCTTAGTTCGTTTGGAATGTCACTCATGAGATCTCCCCCTCTATGTCGCTATACATATCTTGCCTTTTCGTACGAATGGCGGCCGTACCACCTTTGCGGGCACCTGCCTGCCCCGGATCTCTACGCTGCACGCTTCACCGATATTCGGCTGCACCCGCGCCAATGCAATCGAGCGTTGCAGGGTGGGCGCAAAACCACCGGAGGTTACCTCGCCCACCTCGATGCCATCGGAGAAGAGCTTTTGATGGTTGCGCAGTACCCCGCGTCCCTCCAGCAGCAGCCCGATAAGGCGCTTATTGTCGATGGCGTTGCGCTTTGTTTCAAGTGCCTTGCGGCCAATAAAGTTGCGTGCAGAGGGTTCCCATGCCACTGTCCAGCCGAGCCCTGACTCCAGCGGTGAGCACTGCTCATCCATATCGGAGCCGTAGAGGTTCATGCCGGCCTCCAGCCGCAGGGTATCCCTTGCGCCGAGGCCGCAGGGTGTGACACCCGCCTCGGCCAGCGCCTGCCACAGGGCCGGAGCCTCTGTTGCAGGCAGCATGATCTCAAAGCCATCCTCGCCAGTGTAGCCGGTGCGTGCCATGCACCACTGATCCTGCACTGTGGCGTGGAATACCGGCAGTGGGGCGGCCCTCTCTGCCAGTGTAGTCGGCAGCAGCGGCAGTGTCTTCTCTCTGGCCTGCGGCCCCTGTACTGCGATCAGGGCCAGGTCAGGCCGCGGCGTTACCGCTACGGCAAAGGGGGTGGCCTGCTCTTTGATCCAGGCCAGATCCTTGTCGGCACAACCGGCGTTGACCACTATGCGGAAGCTCTTGTCCTGTAGATAATAGACGATCAGGTCGTCGATCACGCCACCCTGCTCATTGAGCATGCAGCTGTAGAGTGCCTTGCCTGCCGTCTGCAGGCGCACCACATCATTGGCCAGCAGCCGTTGCAGAAAGGGACGGCTCTGTTCACCGGCAAGGTCGATCACCAGCATGTGAGAGACATCAAACATGCCGGCATAGCGGCGCACGGCGTGGTGCTCCTCCATCTGTGAACCGTAGTGCAGCGGCATATCCCAGTCGGCAAAGGGAACCATGCGGCCGCCGTGCGCCCGGTGCAGCGCGTTCAATGCCGTTTTCCTGTTCATGCGGCCGATCTTCCCATCAGTGATTCAATCTCCTCAACCATTTTGGGCGCCTCTTTGGTCAGCAGGTCAGGCGCATCCTTGGTCACCAGCAGATCATCTTCGATGCGGATGCCGATATTGCGCCACCGGGCTGCCACGCCGCGCATCCCTTTGGGGATGTAGATGCCCGGCTCTACGGTCAGTGTCATGCCGGGTTCCAGCTGCCGCCACTGGCCATCGATCTTGTAGTCACCCACATCATGCACATCCATGCCCAGCCAGTGGCCGGTGCTGTGTACATAGTATTTGCCATAGGCCTTATCCTTGATCAGTCTGGGTACAGAACCCTTCAGGATGCCCAGCTCCACCAGCCCTTTGGTGACTACTTTTACCGCTGCCTGGTGCGGGTCGTCCCAGTGGTTGCCGGGTTTGACCTTGGCGATGGCCGCCTGCTGCGCGGCCAGCACCAGCTCATACAGCTCACGCTGGGGTTCACTGAAGCGGCCATTTACCGGGAAGGTGCGGGTAATATCGGCGGCATAGTAATCATATTCACAACCGGCATCGATCAGTACCAGGTCACCATCCTGCAACGCATCCCGGTTGTCGATATAGTGCAGGATGCAGCCATTGCTGCCACCACCCACAATCGCCGGGTAGGCCTGGAACCGCGCCCCCAGACGTGCGCACTCATGGATGATCTCGGCCTCCAACTGGTACTCCATCATGCCGGGTGTGCAGAGGCGCATTGCCCGTTGGTGCGCCTTGGCCGAGATTTGGGCAGCGGTGCGTATCGCCTTGATCTCGGAGCGGCTTTTGTAGAGCCGCATATCGTGCAGATAGTGGTCTACCGCCACAAATTCCAGCGGCCCGTGCAGGCCGGAGCGCGAGGCATTGCGCAGTTTGTTGACCCACTTCCCCAGCTGTTTGTCCAGCTCCGGGTTGCAGCCCATGGCGTAGAAGACCCGCTCGCACTGCTCCAGCATGCGCGGCAGGATCTCGTTCAGGTCGCCGATGGGGAAGGAGTCATCTGCCCCGTATTGTTCGCAGGCACCCTCCTGACCGGCCCGTGTACCGTCCCACATCTCCCGCTTTTTATCACGTTCTCGGCAGAAGAGGATATACTCGGCCTGTTTGCGGCCAGGGATCAGTACCGCAACCGCCTCGGGTTCGGGGAAGCCGGTGAGGTAGTAGAAGTCGCTGTCTGAGCGGTAGTGGTAGTCTACATCGCGGTTGCGCACCGCCACCGGAGCCGATGGCAGGATGGCAATGCTGTTCGGCCCCATCATGCGCATCAGCTGCCGACGGCGGCGCTTGAATTCGGCTGCTGTCATCAGTGGGCTTCTCGCTGTGCGGCCAGCTCTTCGTAAATCGTGATCACGGCTATTCGCAGAAACTCTACCAGCTCAAGGAGTGCTGCCTCGTTTTCATCGCTCTCCTCCATCAGCTCCGTGTCCATGCGGGTGATCTCGGTCAGGTCTATCAGCGCCTCCCGCCCAAGGCTGGAGACCCCTTTCTCCACATTTTTGGTGGCAAGTCCAAGCCCATAGAGAAAGCTTTGGCACCAGAGGCTCAGCGCCTGACTGCGCCCAGAGATGGAGCATCTATCATTGGGCAGCATCGGTTCAAAGCCGAAATTCTGATCATTCAGAGCCTCGCAGGTTTTGGAGTAGAGCTCATCCAGCGCCGTTTGGACGCTGCTCAGTGCTGCTGCTGGCAGCAGCTCATCGAGCCATCTGCCCAGGACATCCTCTCTGGCATGGCACAGCAGGCCACACAGCAGCCCTTGCGCCTCGGCAGGGTTCAGGTCTATTTTTGCAGTATCAAACTGCTGTTCCAGCGTTTCGAAATCAGGCATGTCGGAGGATAAGGTCAGGTCTCTGTGGTCGATAGCACCCGGTCTGGATGCGCGGGGCATAATAACACTCATCTAAACCGTTGACCCACTGCTAAGTGCGCTCTATATTGGATCCATGAACCACACTACCGACAGCCAAGCCATGGAACTTGATCTAAAAAAACTGGAGGTTCGGGTCGAGGAGCTTATCCGTGCCTGTACACAGCTCAAGGATGAAAATCATTCACTGCGCTCCCAACAGGATAGTCTGATGGCCGAACGCGCTGATCTCATTGAGAAAACAGAGTTGGCAAAGAATCGGGTCGAAGGCATCATCATGCGCCTCAAATCCATGGAAGAGGAATCATGAAGCAAGAGTCCACACCCGTCACCGTACAGATCCTGGATAAGGATTACCGCATCTCCTGTGAGCCGGACGACAGAGCCTCACTGCTGGAGTCCGTTCGTTTCCTGGATGACAAGATGCGGGAGATCCGCAGCACCGGCAAGGTGATCGGCACGGATCGCATTGCGGTAATGGCAGCACTCAATCTTGCGCATGAGCTTTTAGGCCAGCAAATCCAGAAAGAGAGCAGCAGCCAGAGCGCCGGAAAACGGATCAAGGCGCTGCAAAGCAAAATTGAAATTGCACTAAATTCCACAAACCAGCTGGAACTTTGAGCCAATAGGGTATAGCCTACAGTAGCGGTGTCCCCTGCAGTGCCCGTTAGTGGCTGGGTATTTTCTTGAGCCTAATTGATGCCTTGGGATTATGATTGCAGCGCTGTTGTGCATGCCCGCCTCGTAGTGGGAAGCCTGATGCGTTCTTGATGATCCCACTTGAACCTACAGGTTCAAGAACAAAGGTTCGCGACGACACAGGTGGGGGGCACCGCTTATCTCAACATCACCACCCATGTATGATCCAAAGCAGCTGCGCCAACAGATACGTGCGCAGCGCCTATCCCTGTCGGCTCAACAGCAAAAATCACACAGCCAGAGTGTTGCCGGGCGACTTGCCCGTTCCGCGTTTTTTCTACGCAGCCAGCGTATCGCCTTCTATCTCTGTGCCGATGGCGAAATAGACCTTGCCCCGATCCTCTGCCGTGCCCACAGCATGGGTAAGGAGTGTTTCCTGCCGGTCATCCACAAAGGTCCAAAGTACACACTTTGGTTTTGCAGGTACCGGCCTGGTGACCGGCTCATGCCCAACCGTTTTGGCATCCATGAGCCTGACCATCGCAAGCACCCGCCGATAAAACCCTGGGGGCTGAATCTTATCCTGATGCCACTGGTTGCATTTGATGCAGAGTGTAATCGCCTGGGTATGGGCGGCGGTTACTATGACCGCACCCTGAGCTTTCTTCGAACACGCAGCCGATGGCAATCGCCATGTTTGATTGGTGTCGCGCATGATTGCCAAAAAGCAGATCAACTGCCCGTTCATCCCTGGGATATTCCGCTGCAAGGAGTGGTCACTGAGAGCAGAATTTATGCTACATACAAATTCAGGTGACGCGCGCCAGCATGCGCCTGTTTCCAGTAAGTTGCGCCCAGGTTTTTCCAACCACAAACCAGTGGATATAGGCGGCCTCAATAAACAGCTTCAACAGCATTTCAGGATTGATATTCAATACCGGCTCGGCCGCACAGAGGGTATGTTTGATTTTCAGGCTGTTGGCAATCAACCTACAGCGCGCCAAATGGTAGCGGTTAGAGATCAGTACCACTTGATTGAGCTGCTCTTGCTGCAGGATTTGCCGCGCATTACGTAGATTATCGAGGGTGTTTTTCGACTGCTCTTCAAGGCGAATATTGTGCTGCCCCGGAAGAGCTCGCTGCTGAAGATAGAGAAGCCCGGACGCTGCTTCACTGGGTTCTCCTGCGGATGTAGAGCCGCCCAGCAGCAGTACCAGGCATTCGGGTTGCTGCTGAATAAGCCGCAAGGCGCGCTCCAGGCGCAACTGGTACTCCTCATCAACCGCCCCATTCACAAGTTTTTTACCAAAGACAAAGCAGCCACTACAGGCATTTGCGCATTCCGGGCTGTTACGTGCAATGCGCAGGACATGAAGATAGGTAAAAAAGAGGGGCATTGCAGCGGTTACTGCAATAATCAGGAGGGAGAGCAGCAGAGTCCAGAGGCCATCCCAATCAACCGCACCCTGCTCGGGATCAAAGCGCATTGGTTATGTGAAGCTGGGGCAGGGATATCCCTTGCCCCAGACATTACACCTGAATTATAAGGCTACCAGATGGGATTGGATGGCTCGATCCAGGTTTTGAATCCAGCCGTTGTAATTTTTATGGATCTGTTGCTTCTCTGCATCGTAGTTTAGTTGATTGCTATCCTTATAGATCAGGCTGTAGCCGTTTGCTGAATAGGGGATATCAATCTTCGCCATGTGTTTACGCAGGTACAGGATGCCCACAAGCTTACCCGGCTCCTCCTCCTTGATCTGCCACCCCAGGCCTACACCTGCCTTGACAATCGCTTTCTTCACCTTCTCAGCGGTAAGATCCTTGGTATAGGTATCCACAGGCACATCTGTAACGTTGTATATTGGCGCTGACTTACATCCAACCAGGATCAGCATAGCCGCCGCTACCAAAACAAAGGCAGTCCGTTTTAAATATCTCTCTTTTACCATTAGATGTTCTCCTTTCATTATTGGGATAAATCTCTACAAATTCCCTCGTGGATCCGCCAGAATGCCCAATGCTCTTAACAAACCCGGCAGATAGCCTCCCCGCTTGAACAGCTGCCAGGCGATCATCAAAACAATGCGTGATGTATCGCCGAAGGGTCGGTAGTGGCTCTCTCTTCGATCTGGCAGATAGATAGATTCAACTGGAACCACGACACTATAGAAGCCTCGCTTGGCAGCTTCAATAAAAATCTTGCTCTCAAAGACAAAACCTTCCGCTTGGCAATCAGTCTGAGCAACACTATCTAACAGGGTTGCCGGGTAGAGGCGAAAACCAGACTGTGAATCAACCACCGGATAACCTGAGGCCCAGGAGACCCAGAAATCTGCAAACTTATTGGCGAACAGACGTAACGGGGGGGCCGCTTCACGGTTGATCAGGCGTGCTGCAACGATGATGGTATCGGGTCTGTCTGAGGCCGCTTTCAAAAGACGGGGGATCTCTTCTGGCGCATGTTGTCCATCGCCATCCAGCGTAATGACAGCGCTGCAACCCTGCTGCATGGCATATTGAAAGCCATGCTGTAGCGAGGCGGCCTTACCTCTGTTTTGGCCGTTTTTCAGTACCGTGACAGCAAGCTCAGATAGCTCATCACAGGTGCCATCCGTTGAGCCGTCATCCACTACAATCACCTGCTCTACCTGCAACAGAACACGCTTTACCAGCGCCTGGATGGTTGCCTCTTCATTAAAGGCTGGAATGACAACAGCACAATCAGAACTCTTCATTCAGCACATTGCTCCATTAATCGAGATCACCTGAGCTGATATATAGCCCGACTCATCTGAGGCCAGGAAACTGACCAGCGAGGCTACCTCTTCCGGCTCTCCTGCCCGCTTCATTGGCACCAGTTGCTTGATGCGCTCACTATTAAAACCCTGTTGTGACATGCTGCCCTGAATAATGCCCGGCGCAACCACGTTGACCGTAACGCCCCTGGAGGCCAGCTCTATCGCCAATGAACGTGAGGCGCCATGCAGACCGGATTTTGCCGCCGCATAGTTGGCCTGCCCCCGATTGCCCATCACCCCGGCAACCGATGAGAGGCTAATGATACGCCCCCAGCGGGTACGCATCATCGGCATCAACAGTGGTTGGGTTACATTGAAGAAGCCATTCAGCGATACATTGATCACCCGCTGCCACTGCTCACGGCTCATGCCTGCCATCGGTGCATCCTCATGGATACCGGCATTGTTGACCAGGATCTGGATCGGCCCGGCCTCCAGCAAACCCTCTAGTGCCTGCTCTGTTGCCGCACCATCCACCACATCAAACTGCACGCTTTTAGCTGATCCGCCTGAGGCATTGATCTCAGCTGCAACTGCCTCAGCGCGCGCCAGGTTGCTATTGGCATGCACGATGACATGCACACCATCGGCCGCCAGACGCTGGCAGATGGCGGAACCAATATCGCCACTTCCGCCCGTTACCAGTGCTCTTTTCAAGTGGAGACCTCCGATTGAACAATCACCACAACCCGCCCATCTGCAATAGCCTGATCAGCGGCCTTAACCGTGAAGGAGTAGATCAGATTGCCCGCATCGCAGAGCAACTGTGTTGCCTCCACGGTAAGCGCTGACTCGATCTCATCCAGACGTGACTGGTGTAGCCTGATATGGCGCAGCGCTGCCAGATAACCGGGCTGGATTGCTTCATTGCGCTCTTGCGCCAGCAACCCCCCATGCACAGCGACAGCCTGCGCCCCATACTCTATCGCATGAATGGCACTCAACTGACCATTACTGCGTAGCGGATTTTTCAATGACCTGTGTGAGCCTGTAGAACAGACAACCTGCTGTTGATCCCAGTTCACAATCTGCTCCAGCAGGCACATACTGCCTGCATGCGGGATCAGCTGGCCCGGCGTTAACGGCATGGCCTAACCTCCACTGCAATCTGCTCATCCACCAGATAGGGCAGCACCAGCCGCGCCGTGCTGTTTTGGGCAATTGCCTCCAGCAGTGGCAGACTGCTGGCGGCTGGTGTGTGGACCCGTAACTGCTCCAGCCCACTATCCACCATTTTGCTCTCATCACCACCTGTTCCAGGCAACAGTGTAAGCTCAACAACCGATTGAGCGCTTTCCTGTGGGCTTAAAACAAGTGCTACACCAAAGGGGGAACGCTGCGCTCTGAACCGGTTAAGCGCCCCCGGCCATGGAGTATCATAGGAGACCAGCATGACAGGTTGCTGCTCAACCGTGGCCTGTACAGCCGCATCCAGCAGCCCCACTGCAAAGCTGCCATTCAGCCCCGACAGGCTGGTCGAGGGAGCATGGAAACCCGTTGCGATAGAGCAGTATCCCGCCGGGGCATTATGTACCGAATTGTGGAAAAAGGTTGGTGAGACTGGGCGATCCGGCAGGCAGAGCGCCTGGCAGATACGGTCGACAATATCCATGTCACCATCTGATGAGGCAAATACGGTACTCAGATCAGGGTAGCGGTTTGATGCGAGCGCATCCTGCACCGCTTGCAGTGCCAGCTTGATGGTCAGGGTGGTGCGTCTGCGTTCGTTGGGTTTCAGCATGCCGGGTTTCAGTGTCGGCAGCTCACAGGTTTGGTATTCGCCATCATCCGCCAGTATGGCAGCAGCCTGTTGCCAGCTTGCCAAACCGGGGCCAATCAGGCCGATTGCCTCAATGTAGACCGGCTTCATCGCTCGCACCCAAACAGCAGACTGCAGTTGTTGCCACCAAAACCAAAGGAGTTGCTCATGGCGAAGGTGATCTCTTGCTGCACACTCTCTAACAGCACATTTGCCGACAATCTATTATCTGGCTGCTCTGTATTCAGACTACAGGGTAGATAACCAGCCTCCAGTGCCATCAAGGTGACGATAACCTCAATGGCTCCCGCCGCCCCCAGGGTATGCCCCGTCCAGCCCTTGGTTGAACTGCATGGGGTCTCTCTACCAAACACCTGCATCACCGCTGCATCTTCAGCGGCATCATTGCTGGGGGTGGCGGTACCGTGCAGATTGATATATCCCACCTCATCTGCGGCAACTCCTGCCTGCGACAGCGCCAGGCGCATCGCCAGTGCTGCCCCCCTTCCCTCTGGATGCGGGGTGGACATATGGTAGGCATCGCTGCTCTCGCCGCTACCCAGCAGCAGGCATCCTTGCCCGCCAGCCTGTTCCCGTTCCAGCAAAGCAAACCCCGCACCTTCGCCAATATTGATGCCATCCCGGTTAACATCCCAGGGCTTGCAGCGTTCAGACGAAACCAGATCCAGCGCATGGAAACCATACAGCGTGGTCAGGCAGAGTGAATCCACGCCACCCACAACTGCTGCGTCACACAGCCCCGCCTCAAGATAGCGTTGCGCCGTGGCAAATACCTTGGCACTGGATGAGCATGCGGTGGATACGGTCAGTGCAACGCCTTTAAGTTGCAGGCAGCTACGCACAAAACCGGTTATCGAGTAGATGATGTGGGTTGTGGTGGGCTGGAACTCATCCGGCAAATCACCATGCTCATTACGGTGGCGGTAGGCCTCTTCCGTAGCACTGATGCCAGAGGTGCTGGTGCCCATGAACAGACCGATCCGATCTGCACCATATCGGTGAACCGCTGCGCTGATCTGCTCACTGAAGTCATCCGCCTGCAGTGCAAGATGAGCCAGACGGTTGTTGCGGCACTCAAAGCGGGAGAGTGCTGTGGGCAGTGGTTGCGCTTCAATACCATCAACCCGGCCAATCCATGTCGATAGATCCACATCCTGAAGGTCACAGGGTCGCAACCCACTTTGGCCAGACTGGAGCGCATGCAGTGAGGCATCAACACCAGACCCCAGCGCATTGGTCAAGGTGTAAGCGGTGATGCGAATGGGGCGGGTTGGCATAGGTACTCCTTCTCCCATTATTGGTTGCCCTTATGTTGCTCAAGCAGTTTCAATAAAGCGGCACGCGGCAGTTTTCCTGTCTCATTGCGCGGCAGGGCATCTACTTTATACAGCGGACGTGGCAAGAATGCCGCATCTATTCCACACTTTAAACGCTGCGTAACGGTTGCCTCATCCAATGTTGGTGCAACCACAAAAGCGGCCAGACGTGTGGTCTTGACACCCAGGCTGTCCGGCATGATGAAGGCCCCATCCTCCACACCAGCAATGGCATTCAGTTTATGGTTCAGATCACTCAGGCAGGCGCGTTTACCCGCAATATTGATCATCTCTTCATTGCGTCCCAGCAGGCTGAAATGCTGACGGTCGACCACCTCGATCTGATCACCTAATGGCACCGGCTGAGGTAGCTGCTCGCTCTCAACATATCCCGTCTGGCCAGAAAGCCGCAGTGACATTCCATCATAGAGATGCCAGCAGCCGCCCTCTGTTGTGCGCCGGGAGGCAATGGAGCCTGCTTCGGTGCAGCCAAAAATCTCCATAACTTGCGTATCCAGCCGCTCTTCCACCTGCTGCGCCAGATCAGCTGAGAGTGGTGCAGTGGCTGAAATAATGAATCCCAACTCAGGCCAGGTCAAATCTGCTTTCAGACAGGCCCGAAGATGCAATGGGGTGGTGATTAAGATCCGGGGCTTCGGCACCGATGCCAACGCCTCCGCCACATCAGCAGGAAAAAAGGGGCGCCCGGTATGCACGGCAACACCCGCTTGCCAGGGTATGAGCAGGCTGGTCTCCAGGCCATACATATGCTGAGGCGGCACGGTTGCAACCAGTGCCGACACCTTGCCCGCTACGATATTGAAGCGCGAGATGGCGCTGTCTGCGCCGACTACAAGCTCTTTCCACTGCTTGGGATTGGGTTTTGGCACCCCTGTACTGCCAGAGGTAAAGGCAATGGCAATCAGCTGCTCGCCGTCAATAGCCGGAATCTGATCAACATGACCTTGTCCCGCTGTCTCTATCCGCAACCTGGCCGATGGCAGCTCAACTCCGGCTATTGTCTGCTCAGACAGGCAGTAACTGTCAGTGTACACCGCTGCCAGTCCATTGATGAGGTCAGGGGTGCGGTTGGGTGGCAGCAGATTAACCTGTCCCTTTATCGTCGCTGCTGCAAAGCCCACCATAAAGTGGTAACGATTCTCGCAGAGGTTAAACAGATAGCGCCTTTCCGGTAGCGATTCAACCAGCACCATCACATCATGCAGAAAAGCGGCTGCTGTAATCGGCTTCCCCTTGTGCCAGACAAATGGATCGGTCGGTGCATGCTGAAATAACAGAAAACCGCTACTCATGATTTTGACAATGCACGCAGGTCAATCATCCCCAATAGACGCATAAAGCCAATAAAACCCGGATGTTTGAGATGTGGAAGATGGCGGATTCTGACCTGATACTCAATAACAAAGATTAACAGCACCAGGAGGTAGTTAATAAAATTGGTAAACAGCGACCAGATCTCCAGCGGTGCAAAGAGCGCAAGCAGAAGAGACCCCAGAGCCAGCAGTACAAACAGCCCAGTCCATAACCGGGTTACCGCACGGGTATAGTGTCGGGTCATCTCATCCAGTTCATGCCCATGCACCACTTTGGCAAAGGCGCTGATGAGCGGTGTTGAATCTGCCCCCAATGTCCTGGCAAAAAGAAAACCCAGCAGAAGGTTGATCAGGATAGGCGGTAAAAAGAGCGTCATTTGCGCGGCAGACTGATAGTAAGCCTGGCAGATCAGCAGCCCAACGCCCAATAAAAGCAATACCCAGCCAGAATAAGCCTGCTTCATCAGCAGCCCGCCACCACTCAATAGCAACAGCACCGAGAGCACTAAAATACCCGGCGTCACTGAACCTGCAAAAATACCAACATGGAGAGCTAGCGGATAAAGTGGGATAAGTACCAGCAGCAGACGGGAACCAGTCATTTTTTATTAGAAACAAGCATGCTTCCACTGCTGACAATGGTATCCCTACTGCCCATCTTGCAGCAGCAACTTAGGCCTCTCAGACAAATCTTTACTCATCCACTTTGTATAATATTCTCTATATTTTGATTGGATGCTAGCCATATTGCTACTTGCCCAATTATCAGAGGCAGGAGATTTTTCCACCCACTCACAACTTTCTTGCCACTCTTTGAATTGAGGAGAGTTTAATTCACCAGCATGTATTGGCTTAAGAGAGAAGCGTGCCTTCCACAGCCCCATTCTTGGTGTGACAAGTGCATAATACGTCCTGTTTGCTATTAATTCTGCTGACATAAAATCTGCACTTTCACCAACAACCATGAAAAGATGTTCCCCCGGCTCTAACTCATAAGACACCTTTTTCTTTGCCGCAACAATCCCAACCAGTGAAGGGTTACCCCCTTTAATTTCAAATACGCTGGATTGGATGGCAAACCCTAAACCTGATGGGCGCATAAACACAACCCTTGCCTTTCCCTCCTCTGGCGCGACAACAACCCTGTCAGGTGGCACAATTCGCATATTTTTTACTGTGCCTGCGCAGCCCGATAAAAACAGCGCCAACAGCAATACTGCAAAACAGGCTGAGAAATTCATTTTTTTGTTCATCACTGTTTACCTCCTTTTGTATTGGCGAATCCAAAAACAGAACTGCTCTTTTTAGGTTAAAATACCACATCATCCATGGCCATTTACAACCCTTTGTAGCTACTTCAGACAAACCTCAAATCCCGTGATACCAACAACAACTGTTAGAAATACGCTTCAGATTGATTATCTCCCCGCTGAGTTGGCAGTAACGCTGGCCAATGATCCCAGCGTGATGGCACTGATCCACTTCACTGGTTCAGCAAGTTCCTCACAAGCTGGAGGGGTAGAAATCACCGTCGGTCTCCCCCAGCTTAACACGCAGAAACGGGTTGAGGTCTGGCGCACCCAACACCACATCAGCTGGCATCAGAGAGAGAACATCACCTTTTGCACCGCCGGTGAGATGCTGTTTGGTCATGTGCTGCTTGAAGAGGGCAGCTCACCTAATCTGGAGCACATCAGTGAGCAGGCTTACCGTTCACTGCTTGATTTAACAGCCCAGCAAGGCTATCCGCATCTCATCCGCATCTGGAACTACTTTCCGAACATCAACCAGGAGCAGGATCAACAGGAGCGATACAAGCGCTTCTGTATTGGCCGCCACCGCGCCTGTGCAAAGAGTGAGGGCTTTGAAAAGCGACTCCCCGCTGCCACCGCCATTGGCACCCACTCAGCCGGTTTTCTCATCTATTTTCTGGCCAGTAAAACACCCGGTCAACAGATTGAGAACCCCAGGCAGGTCAGCGCCTTTCAGTACCCCATAATCTACAGTCCCAAAAGCCCCTGTTTCTCACGCGCCATTCTAAAGGCATGGCATGGGCAGAGTGATCTCTATATCTCCGGCACCGCCAGCGTGGTGGGGCATGAGACCCGCCACTTGAATGACGGCATGGGTCAGCTGCAAGAGAGTCTGCATAATATCCAGCAGCTACTGAAGGAGGCATCACAACAGACAGGCGCCACTGTAGAGATTCTACAGAAACGGATGCTGCTCAAGATCTATCTGCGCCAGGTTGAGGATCTTGCTCCAACTGATGCGCAGATCAACTCACTGTTTGAACCCGATACGCCCAGGATCTACCTACAGGCTGATATCTGCCGTCAGGATCTGCTACTTGAGATTGATGGCTACTCATCATTCCCACCTGGTTGACGGGCAAACACCATAGCAGTGATGAAGCTGGCCACCACGCCAATCGCTGTTGTCTGGCCAATGGCGCTCAATACGGGGATCTCTGAGCTGGCCAGAATTGCGAAGACCGTTGTGGTTGAAATAGCGCAGACAACCAGGGCATGGAGTGTCCGCCAACGCTCCTCTTCGTTCGCCTCTTGCCGACTGAAGAAGAGGCTGTAGTCGATCCCGATACCCATCACCAGCATCAGTGCAACCAGATGGAAGATCGTCAGCATCTTACCCAGCAGCACCAACAGCGTGATGGTCAGGGTAACCGCCAGCAAAACGGGCAGCATAACCAGCGTGGCTGCCCGGATTGATTTCAGGCCGATCAGTAACAGACTGATCATTGCCAGCACCCCCCAACCCATCATGGAGAAGATCCCCTCACGGAAACCAATGACCATCCGTTTGCCCTCTTCACCCAGCTGAAGATAACGGATGGAGGCATTATCGGCTTCTGTTATCAGTTGCCTGATGGCAGCCGGGTTTTCCACGCCGTAGAGCGGCACCATCAGAAACCACTTATCACCCTCCCGGTGTATCAGACTGGCCAGTTGCTGGCCGATCTGCGTCCCTGCCAGCCGCTTCAATTCAAGCGGCTGAAGCGTTCGTGCCGTGGTGACATCCTCTAAAAAAGGGGCAAAGAGTCCGCTACGAAAGCGATGGCTTGAGAGTGCCTGTTTCAGGCTGCTGCTCAACTGTTTGTCGGATGGCAGTGCGGCCTGCCGCTCCAGTTGGCGCTTGCGGCTGGGCAGATGGTTACTGGCCAGATTAAAACCGGCAATGGCTTGTGACTTAACCAGCTTCTCCAGTCCAGGCTCCAATCTCTCTGCCTGCACAAGCGCATCCTCAAGGTTCCGGGCATGCAGGATAATCAGCTGCCCCGCCTCCGGCGCACCAAGCTGCATGCGCATCTCCTGATCCAGATCCAATACCCGTTTTGGCAGCGCGCTCATTGCAGTGAGATCATCCTGCCAGATGGATGTAGGCTGTATAAAGAGAAAGAGCAGTGCGCCAAGCCCGGTTGCAAATAACAGCCTTGCTGGTGATCGGCCAGGTCTGGGGATTTGATGAGTGTCTTTTTGTTGGACAGGCTCCCAACCCTCTCCCATCAATCGTGGTAACAGGAACCGAGTGGTCAATGCCCCGGCAAGCAGACCACCAATGGTGAAAACCCCCAACTGGCTGAGTCCGCGAAAATCGCTTACCGCCATCACCAGATAACCGATGCAGGTGGTTATCACCCCGATCCTCAAGGTGCCCCATATCCGCATCAGGCTCTGTGAGGCTGGCTCACTTTTTTTAAGATGACTGAAGAGGTGGATGGGATAGTCAATAGTGACCCCCAACAGGGTGATGCCAAAGGCCAGTGTAATGCCATATAGCTCACCAAACAGCAGACCGGCCAGACAACTGCCGGCCAGCATGGCGGTGATCAGTGGCAGTGCCGCCAGGATGGCAATACGCAACGAACGGTAGGCCAGCAGCAGGATAACCACTATTGCGGCCGACGCAATCATGCTCAGCTGTTGGGACTCACTCCGAATCACCTCCCGCGACTGAACCGCAAACAGGCCTGGCCCACTGACCTGCAATTGCAATTGACCGCTGCTGTCAAGCTGATGGAGCTGCTGCCGGATCGCATCAAGTGCCTGCTGCTGGCTGTCCATCGCCATCCCTTTGGCCCAGGTTTCAGCAACCAGCAAGGCACGCTGCTGATCTGCTGAGAACCAGGCACCCTGCACATTGTTGGGGCGGGATGGCGGTAGCCACTGCTTGAGCAACGCCGGATAGGCGGCGGTTGGGTCTCGTGGCAGCTGCTGTTTAAACGGTGAGGGGTAGGGAGCCATCAACTCTTGCATGCGCTGGTCGAGCGCCTGCGCCAATCCTTGTGCGCTAAACTGCGTTGCCCCACCCTTTTTGGCCAACAGGTAACGATATTCAAACAGCAGTGGGTCGCTCTTTAGCCATGCTGCTGTTGTACCATTCTCTACCCGCTTAAAGTGTTCCAGCTGCAACAACGCATGCCGCAACTGGCGGCTTGCTGCAACACGCTGTTCCAGCGAGCCACCCTCGATGCCCATCAGAATCAGACGTGAGGCCACCCCTTCATGCAGCTTGTGTTGCATCACCTTCTCAACAGGGTCACTGCTGGCAGGAAGAGAGAGCGAGAGGTCAGAACGTATGGGCACCTTTGCCATCAACCAGGCAGAGGCAAATGCAACCAGCAGCAGCCAGACAAGGAGTGGTATGAGCTGGTGTCTATTCACCGCTGTGGTGCAGGGTCAGGGTGGTTTGATCGCCGCTCTGCTCCTGCGTAACCATCTGTTCGATATGTTTATCCCGCCCGTTGATGGTCAAAGAGTCAACCGATGCCGCCAGCTGGCTGTCGCGTGGGACAAGGTGCAACTGCCATGCACTGTGGCTGCCCGTTAGCTCGACTGAATAGTGCTGCTCCAGTAACTTCAGATCACCCATCAGCAGGGCTCGCAGGGTATCGATGAAGAGACGCAGCAGCGGATGAGCATCAACACGGACAACCTGCGCAGCCTCACCGGGGCGGCTGATCGACATGCGGTCGCCCACGATTTCATAACGGACTGGATCAGGCTGATCGACCTGTTTCACCAGCCGGTCAGGTGGGGAGAAGATAAGCTGTCCCTGCGACACAACCGATCGCTCAAGAAATGCCAGCTGCTTGATCTCTGTATAGCGTTGCTCACTCCCTGTTGTTGTGGCCAACAGTGCCATTAACTCGGTGCGGCTCCACTCCACTGCCAGGGCTTGTACCGAAACGGCCAGCAGGGAACTAAAGATCATCAGGACGCAGAGTGGGCTACGCATCCTTATCCCAGAAATCGTAGAAGTTGAACCAGTTATTGGGGGCTTTACGCGCATAGTGTTCCAGACGGTCTGCATAGCGTTGTACCCACTTTTGCAGATCTGCATCACGCTGCTTTCGATCCACCACCACCCGATCTGCCAGCTTCTCAAAATAGAGTTCATAGCGGTTGCCGCCCATGTGCAGGCCGACAAAAAGGATTACCGGCACCTTCAGTACTGAGGCCAGCAACATCGGGCCGGCAGGAAATTTAGCCACCTTGCCAAGAAAGCGGCAATCAACCGATTTTTCACTACCAATTGCGCGATCCCCCAGCATGGCTACCGCCTTGCCATCTGCTACCGCATCGGCCACCCTGAGCATGGTATCCATCTCTCCCAACGGCAAAACAGTCTCTGCAACCTCCGGGTTCAGCTCCATAAATATCTTTGAGATCTGCTCATTGTGGTTGGGATACATCAATATTTTCAATGGCAGCTTGCGCTCGTTGATTGCCGGCGCACGCAACACCTCAAAGCTGCCCAAGTGAGCACCCAGCAGCAGGCAGCCCTGCCCTTGATCAATCAGATTGTAGACCTCTTCAGGGTTGTGTCGTTTGATCTCAAATTCACTGCTGCGATCCGCCAGCAGAAAAACCCGATCCAGAATAGTTGAAGCAAAGCAGTGGATATGCCGTGCCACATCAGAAAGGGTAGCCGGACGCCCAAGAATACGGTTGAGATATTGTTGCGAAGCCATACGCTGTGGCTTGGCTATCAGCAGGAAGTAGAGCGTAATCGGGTAGAGAAAGAGACGTGCAAAACCACGCCCAAGATGTTGTGCAATCCAGAGAATCAGACGCAACGCAAAGGGAGTGCCGCGCTCCTTCTGGCTGACCCAATCATCACTCATGATGCCGTTATGTTATCCGTCATAAAAGTGCCAGAAGCTATAATCTGGCCTGCAACATCACATTTAAAATCAAATTTATTCTCTTCTCTTTGTTGCAGCCGGATACCAAATGGCTGCCCCGGCCTTAATACCTGATGAAACTTTACGACTGGAAATTCAGCAATGGCTGCACCAGGCTGCCAAGCTGCCATCGCTTGAGCAACATGCTCCAACAACACAACGCCTGGCACAACCGGATCTCCCGGGAAATGCCCCTTAAGGGAGGGGTGATCTTCAGGAGTTGAATTTTGGGATCGGTATGTATTGTTACTCAACTGTTTTTCTGGATATGTTTGGTCAGGGTGGAGAGCGAGGTAAAGATCTGATTTACATTCTCATCTTCAGCGCGCAACTGGATACCGTATTTTTGCTTAATGCCCAGGGAGAGTTCCAGTGCATCTATGGAATCAAGCCCTAGTCCATCGCGAAACAATGGCGCGTCTGGCGCAATCTCTTCTGCCCTAATATCCTCAAGATTCAATGAATTAACTATAAGTTCCGCCACTTCAAGTTCTTTTGCAGATAAATTATGCATACTCTTCCTACAGCCTGGTTAATCTAAAAAACCTTCCGTAACCCTTCACATAAGGCTTGCCAATTATTGCTATTTTACAACGATACCTGGGAACCCCAAATCTCTGAAATTGACTTTAGCATGAGTGGGTGCCCGTTGAATACTGATCCAAGATTTGTTCAGCGAAGGCGGGATGAAGCATCATTTTTTTCATTGCATCCATCAACCCGGCATCTACCACATCTACCACATCTACCAATAGTGGCGTGATTAACCATCAGATACCAAGCAGCCAAAACCAGCCGCTTTATCTGCGATGCCTGCAGATAAGGCCTTGGCTTTTATATGATTTACTTGATTTATCCTAGCAATTTCTAAGGACTTTATTATACTCATCACTAAATTAGTAACTTCCAACACTGGAGAAGAGCAAATGGCTGTCAAGAAAACTACTAAAAAGAGAGCTGCTACAAAGAAAAAAGTGGCGGTCAAAAAGAAGAGTACCTCCGTAAAAAAGCCAGCGAAAAAAAAAGCAGTGGTGAAAAAGAGGGTCGTAAAGAAGAAGGCCGCCAAGAAAAAAGTCGCTTCTAAAAAGAAGGTTACCAAGAAGAAGACGGCGGCTAAGAAAAAGGCAGCTTCTAAAAAGAAAACCGCTAAGAAGAAGACTGCCAAGAAAAAGGTAGCCTCTAAAAAGAAGGTCACCAAGAAGAAGGCGGCCAAGAAAAAGACAGCATCTAAAAAGAAGGTCACTAAGAAGAAGGCGGCCAAGAAAAAGGTAGCCTCTAAAAAGAAGGTCACTAAGAAGAGGGCAGCTAAGAAAAAAACGGCCTCTAAAAAGAAGGCGGTTGCTAAAAAGATCCCGCGCAGGCCGCGTAAAGTGCGTCCTCGTAAAAAAGTGGTGAAGATGTAGCGTTAGCTGCTCTGGTTCATATACCAACCCAAAAGCCCCGCATCTGCGGGGCTTTTGGGTTGCGCCTGAAGTGGTAAAAGTTTAATCAGATACTTCATCTCCCGCAAATGTGGCGGAGCCTGAACCGGCAAACAGCCGATAGGCCAGGTTGTCGGTCTCGTCCGACCACGCATATCCCAGATCGTGTAAAAATTGCTGGAATTCCCGCTTTTTACTGGCATCGACTTCTATGCCCATCAAGACGCGCCCAAAGGCAGCACCATGGTTGCGATAGTGAAAAAGTGTGATATTCCAACGCCGTCCCATCTGGGTTAGAAAATCCAGCAGTGCACCAGGGCGCTCTGGAAATTCAAATCGAAAGAGATGCTCACGCTGCACTGTGGCGGCATGTCCTCCCACCATATATCGGATATGCAGTTTTGCAATCTCATTCTCTGTCATATCAATCACTGGGAAACCCTTTTTTGAGAGATGGTCAATCAATTCAGATCGCTCAGTATCACCTTCAGCCAGCTCTATCCCTGCAAATACATGCGCACGCGTATGATCGCTGTAACGATAGTTAAACTCGGTAATGCTGCGCCGCCCCAGGGCACGACAGAAGCCAAGAAAGCTGCCGGGCCTTTCCGGGATCTCTACCGCCAGCAGTGCTTCACGACGCTCACCCACCTCTGCCCGCTCGGCTACATGGCGCAGCCGATCAAAATTGATATTGGCACCACTCTCTATCGCCAGCAGATGTTGATTCTCACACTGCTCTCTCTGCACATACTTCTTTACACCGGCAACCGCTAATGCCCCGGCTGGCTCTGGAACTGTGCGGGTATCATCGAAGATGTCCTTTATTGCGGCACATATCTCATCGGTATTGACCAGTATCACCTCATCCACACAGGCCTTGGCGATACGAAAGGGCTCTTTACCCACCTGTCGTACAGCCACCCCATCTGCAAAGATGCCGACCTGTTTCAATGTCACACGACGCCCGGCCTCCAGCGCACGATAAAGTGATGGTGCATCTTCAGGCTCCACGCCGATGATTTTTATCTCAGGACGCACATATTTTATATAGGCGGCCACCCCGGCAATCAGTCCGCCACCGCCAACAGGTACGAATATCGCTTTGATCTCATCCGTGTGCTGACGCAACAGCTCCATTGCAATCGTGCCCTGCCCGGCAATTACATCGGGGTCATCAAAGGGGTGCACAAAGGCCAGGCTCTGCTCTTTTGTCAGCGTCAGAGCGTGCGTATAGGCTTCATCATAAGAGTCGCCATGCAGCACCACCCGGGCACCCAGATCACGCACGGCCTGCACCTTGATCAGCGGCGTGGTTTTTGGCATGACAATTAAGGCGCGTAGCCCCAATTGCTTGGCAGAGAGTGCAACCCCCTGGGCATGGTTCCCTGCTGAGGCGGTAATCACGCCCTTCTTGCGGGCAGCCGCCGGTAGATTTACCATCTTGTTGTAAGCGCCACGCAGCTTAAAAGAGAATACGGGTTGCAGATCTTCACGCTTGAGATAGATCTGGTTGTTCAGTCGTTTCGATAGTCGTGAGGCCAGATCCAGTGGTGTCTCTTTTGCTACATCATAAACACGTGCTCTTAATATTCTTTCTATGTAGGTTTGGGGCATATTGCTGAATCTCGACCTCTTGGTTTGATGCGGGAATATTGAACCTATGAACCCAGCATGACAATAGCTCTTCAGCGCCACTTGCGACTTTATTTTTTTACGCCGAGAATAGGCCGGTACCATATCCACCACCCTGTTTGCTCACAGGAGCCAAAATGTCACAAGATGATCTAAAAAGGTTGGCGGCAAAAGCCGCGCTGGAATATGTTGAGGAGGGGAGCATTATAGGGGTAGGCACCGGCTCCACGGTCAACCACTTTATTGACCAGCTGGCGGAGATGAAACAGCTGATTGATGGCGCAGTCTCCAGCTCGGAGGTCTCCACTGAACGCATGAAAATGCACGGTATCCAGGTTTATGATCTCAATGCATCGGGGCCACTTGATCTCTATGTGGATGGCACGGATGAGGCCACTCGTTTTCTGCATCTGATTAAAGGCGGTGGCGGGGCATTGACCCGGGAGAAGATTATTGCCGCAGCCAGCAAAAAATTTGTATGTATCGCGGATGACAGCAAGCTGGTAGATCGGCTGGGAACCTTCCCGCTACCTGTGGAGGTGATTCCAATGGCACGCAGTTACGTTGCGCGCGAGCTGGTCAAACTTGGTGGCACCCCCATGTGGCGCGAAGGTTTTACCACAGACAACGGCAACCTGATTCTGGATATACATAATTTGGATATCATGAATCCTGTAGAGACGGAGAGGGAGCTGAACAATATTGCAGGTGTCGTTACTGTTGGGCTCTTTGCCATACGCCCCGCAGACCTCTTGATTCTGGGGACACCAGAGGGGATAAAAACCATTCAATAGCACGCGGCAGTGCGGGGAGTGCGGGGCAACCCGGCCGCCGCTACTGCGCCACCGGCGCTTCACAGCAGCTCGATGAGGGTTGCGGCGTTAAGCCCTTTGGCGCGGGAGGCAAGGCCGCCTGCCATGGGAGAGCTGCTCGCTCGGTGGCGATGATCTCTGAAGTGAAGACCAGCTTGACACCATGGGTCTCCAGCTGCTCCAGCTCCTCCGCCAGGGTGGCAATGGTCTCAGGATAGGGATGGCCGATGCCGACGGCCTTGCCGCGGCTCTTGGCCTGACGGATGAGCTGCCGGAACTGCTCACGAATATAGGCGGGGTCACGGACATTATCCAGAAAGATGTCGCGGCTGGCTGTGGGCACCTGGTGCTCGCGGGCCAGTTTTTCAGCCACCGTCAGCGAGCTGGTGCGGCTGTCCACAAAAAAGAGATTGCCGCGCTGCCGGATATCCTGCATCAGCCAGTCCATGGCTCCAGGGTGTCGGGTCAACAAGCTCCCCATGTGGTTGTTGATCCCTGCAACATGGGGCACCGAGGCCAGGCTGCCAGCCAGCGCATTCTGAAACTGCCGTTGGGTCATATGCAGTGAGAGCCCGCCCGGCCCCAGCTTCTGGCCGCCGTGGGCATCCATTGGCAGATGCAGCATCACCTCTTTGCCGGTGGCATGCGCCTGTTCCGCCATCTCACGGGCATGTGGCGTATATGGCAGAAAAGCGTAGGTGATCGCACCCGGCAGCTCCAGCGCTTCATTTCCAGCCTGTAGCTGATGCCCCATGTCATCAATGATGATGGCGATGACTGGCGGCGTTGGTGTAACCTGCACCTGGGCAGACTCTTCAGCCGTTACGCCCCAGCCCGAGAGCAGAAGCGGCGCCAGAGCGCGGAGCGCTATGCGGTTCATGGCGGTTTTATTGATTTGGCTGCCAACCGCGCCGGTTCAGGATATCCAGACCTTTAAGCAGGTTAAGCGCTTCATTCAGCTGGTAGTCACGCTCGGCCAGCGGCTTCTTTTTGGTGTCGTTACTGCTCTTTTTAGGGGCGGCCTTCTTGCCATTTCCCTGATCCAGATGTCCTTTCAGATTGACCTCTTTCAGGTGGTTGATCCCCCGCCCTTTTTTGGCTGATACCCTGACATGCTCAAGAATGATATCTGGCGTGATCCCTTCCGCCTGGATGGAGCGGCCAGAGGGGGTGTAGTAACGTGCTGTGGTGAGCTTTATCGCCCGCTTTTGGGAGATGGGGATAACCGTCTGCACCGACCCTTTGCCAAAGGTTTCGGTTCCCATGATGATGGCACGTTTTCGATCCTGTAATGCGCCGGCCACAATCTCGCTGGCAGAGGCCGATCCGCCATTGACCAGCACTACGATGGGCGCGCCATCCAGCACATCATCCGGCGCGGCGTTGAATTTGAGCTGGGAGTCGGCAATCCGCCCCTCGGTGTAGACGATCAGCCCATCTTCCAGAAAGGCATCGCTCACCGCCACGGCACCGTTGAGCACCCCACCAGGATTGTTGCGCAGGTCCAGAATCAGCCCCTTTAGTGCACCATTGTTCTCTTTTTTGAGCCGCTGGATATTTTTCAGCATATCCTCACTGGTATGCGCCTGAAAGTGGGAGATTCGGATATAGCCAAACCCCTCTGCCAGAATGCGCCCCTTGACGCTGGTGATCTTGATGATGTCACGGACAATCTCGATCTGAAACGGGGCATCCCGCCCTTCGCGCACCACCATGATGATAATCTTGCTGCCGGGTTTGCCGCGCATGGCCTTGACCGCTTCACCAAGAGTCATCCCTTTGACCGGCTTGTCACCCAGACGGATAATCAGGTCACCCGCCTCAACCCCGGCTCGCTGTGCCGGGGTGCCATCAATTGGGGAGATCACCTTTATAAAGCCATTCTCCATCCCCACTTCGATACCCAGACCGCCAAACTCGCCTGTGGTGCCGACCTTCAGATCCTTGAACTCATCATCACCCAGGTAGGCAGAGTGCGGATCCAGCCCCGCCAGCATGCCGCGAATGGCGTGCTCCAGCAGCACCCGATCCTCTACCGGCTCCACATAATCACGCTTGATGCGGCCAAAGATCTCGGCAAAGGTGCGCAGCTCCTCCAGTGGCATATCCTGGGTTACCGGGGCGCCCTCCTGATGCTCTTCAGTCGCCATCACGTGATCCGGGGAGAAGAACCCCATCATTAAACCCAGCACCAGCAGCAGAATAACTTTCATCTTTTGATCCAAATCGTATTTAATTTCATTAAACAGTATAGAACTCAGTAGCATAAGCTGATCATTAAAATATTGCCTTAACTTTTTGCCCAGGTGATTTGCTCAACCCCGGTAATCCGGTTGCCTTTTATCTTTTTGCACCACTTCTTGGGGTTCACCGGCCGACCCTTTTTGCGAATACTGAAGTAGACTCCCATCTCCAGCCGCCCGCCACTATTGCCCACCAGGGCAATGACTTCGCCCGGCTGCACCCAGTCCCCCACCTCTTTGAACAGGCTCTGGTTGTGGCCATACAGGCTCATATAACCACTGCCATGATCAATGATCAGCAGCAGCCCAAACCCACGCAGCCAGTCGGCAAAGGCTATCCGCCCCTGGTGCACCGCCTGCACCTCTTGCCCCTCTTCTCCGGCAATCAGTACGCCATCCCAGCGCAGCCCACCCCCCTTTGCCATGCCAAAGCGGGCAGCAAGCCGACCCTTTGATGGCCAGGGCAGCCGCCCCTTCAGCGCACGGAATGGCTTGCTCTGAGTCGCCTCCGTCGGGAGTGTCGACAGCTCCTGTTGCAGACGCTGCATCAGTGATTTCAGCTGTGTTTCGCTCTTTTTTAGCCCGCCCAGCTCCTGACCCTTGCTGCTGATTTCTGCCGAGAGTGCCTTGATCACCTCATAGCGGGCCAGTTGGGTCTGCTTCAGTTCGGTCTGCTGTTGCAGCTCTTTGGTTTGCAGATCCTCCAGCCGACGGGTTTCACTGATGAGATCGGCCTCTGTCTCCTGTAGCCCGCTGATCAGCTCTTCAATCAGCTGCAACTGCTCAGCTCTGGCGCGGTTGAAGTAGTCGTAATAGGCCATGACGCGGCTGATGGTGGCGGGGTCTTGCTGGTTGAGCATAATCTTTATGCGCTCCTGCCGCCCCATGGCATAGGCGGTGCGGATCTGCTGTGACAGCAGTGAACGGTGGGCATCCAGCTCCTGCTCCTGTGCACTGCGTCTCTGTTGCAGCTGCTGCAGCTGCTGTTTCTGGCGGTTTAGGCTGTCACCCAGCACCCGCAACCGACGTGCCTGGTCGCCAATCTTCTGTTCTACCGCCTGTAGCTTTTTGTTCAGCTCCGACTGTTGGTTTCTGGCTGATTTCAGTGCTGTCTGAAGGTCGCTGATACGCCCCTGTACCTGTTGCAGCTCCTCTTTTTTTGTATCCAGTGGCGCTGCGATCAGAGCCGGCACAGTGATGCCCAGCAATAGCAGAAGTGAGCGTTGGAGAGGTCGAAGCATAGAGTGGTTGGTAAGCGGTTACTTTCAGGTGCACTGCACCAGTGGCCGCCCATCCATCTCGGGTGGCGGCTCCAGGCCCAGCAGTTTCAGCAGTGTGGGGGCGAGGTCACAGAGTGACCCCTGCTCTGCCAGTCTGGCCGGTGCTCCAACATAGATCAGCGGTACCGGGTTGTGGGTGTGCGCGGTGTGCGGTTGGCCGCTCTGTGCATCCCGCATCTGCTCGGCATTGCCGTGATCTGCGGTGATCAGCATCTGGCCGCCCGTGGTCTCAAGTGCCGTGATGATTCTGCCCAGATTGCGATCTATGGTTTCGATGGCCTTGACCGCCGCTTTATAGATGCCGGTATGTCCCACCATATCTGCATTGGCCAGGTTGCAGATGATCACGTCATACTGCCCCCCTTGAATCGACTCGACCAGCCGGTCAGTGACTTCATCGGCGCTCATCTCCGGTTGCAGATCATAGGTTGCCACCTTGGGTGAGGGCACCAGGATGCGATCTTCATTGACAAACGGCGCTTCCCGCCCGCCATTGAAGAAGAAGGTGACATGGGCATACTTTTCAGTCTCTGCCAGCCGCAACTGCCGCAGGCCATGGTTGGCAATCACCTCACCGAACACATTGTGCAGCTCATTGGGGGGGAAGAGCACCGGCACACCAAACGCCTCGCTGTATTGGGTGAGGGTTACAAAACCAGCCAGTTTTGGCGTGACCTGCCGTTCAAAGCCGCTGAACTCCGGCTCGACAAAGGCCTGGGTGATCTCACGCGCGCGATCAGCGCGGTAGTTCATGAAGACCACCGTATCGCCATCTTCAATTTGTGCCGCCTCGTCATCTGCCCCCTGGATTCGGGTGGGTGCGACAAACTCATCCGTCTCGTCCCGCGCATAGGCCTGGTGCAGCCCCGTAACCGCATCGACTGCTGTAAAATCCGCCTGCCCCTGGGTCATGATCGCATAGCCTCTCTCCACCCGCTCCCAGCGCTGATCACGATCCATGGTGTAGTAGCGCCCGGTAAGAGTGGCGATACGCCCCACCCCTTGCTCGGCAAACAGTGCATTCACCGCCTGCAGTGAGGGTTCTGCGCTCTTTGGCGGCACATCCCGGCCATCCAGCAGGGCGTGCAGGTAGATCTTGTCTGCCCCCCGTTTTGCCGCCATTTCGATCATTGCGTGGATATGCGCCTCATGCGAATGCACCCCGCCCGGCGAGAGCAGCCCGATGATATGCACCGCTCCGCCCTTTTTTACCGCACTGTCCACCGCTGCTGTGAGGGTTGGGTTGGTGTGGAAATCACCTGAGTCGATGGCCCGGCTGATGCGGGATAGCTCCTGATAGACCACCCGCCCCGCTCCCAGGTTAAGATGCCCCACCTCGGAGTTCCCCATCTGCCCCTCCGGCAGGCCAACCGACTCTCCCGAGGTGCGGATCAGGGTGTGCGGAGAGTGTTGCCAGAGCCGATCCCACACCGGGGTCTGTGCGCCAGAGATGGCATTGTCATCCGCTGCCTCCCGTGCTCCCCAGCCATCCAGGATGAGCAGTACCATCGGCCTGTTTTTGTCTGTCATCAGGTTTTATCTTCATTTGAATATAAACGGAAGCGGGGCTTCGCCTAAAGCGCCTGCTTTTGGCAGCCCCGCAGAAAATTGGCAAATATGGCAGGGCTAAAGCCCTGTTTCCGATGCTATTGAATCACGTTAATCCCTATTCATCTACAGGAGAGGGTTCTCAACCCTTACTGAAACAGAGTATTATTCTATTCTGTTTTGCTAATGCAGCAGCTACCCATGCCCTCCACCCTATGAAACCGCCCATAGTAAACGATGATGACATTGCCCGCGCCTCGCGCTCTCTCAAAGCCATGTCGCACCCACTGCGGCTAAAGATCCTCTGTGTGCTGGGCAACAAAGAGATCAATGTGCAGGATATTGTCCACTATGTTGGCACCTCGCAAAGCAATATCTCCCAACATCTTGCCATTCTGAGGGACAAGGGTATCCTAGCGTGCCGAAAAGATGCCAACCGCGTCTACTACCGGATCAGCGACAACCGCACATTGCGCCTCATTAAAATGATGCGGGAGATATTTTGTACCCAGAGCCACTAATCCAGCAGGGTCGGCTTTTATACCAATCAGGCAAATGAAATATGGAACAAATTAACGAATTTATTGGCAACAACTTTCTGCTCTTTCTCGCCTTCGCGGTCATTCTTGGTCTGCTGGTTCAGAACCTCTGGGCGGGCTTTACCAATAAAACCTCCATCGACCCGGGTCGCGTCACCGAGTTGATCAACCGGGAGAATGCCCTGGTGGTTGATGTCCGACCCATGGCCGATTATGACAAAGGCCACATCATCAATGCCATCAACATCCCCAGCAACGGCTTCAAAGAGCAGTTGCACCTGCTGAAAGACAAGGAGCAGCCGATCATCGTAGTCTGCAGCAGCGGTATGACATCCGGTGGCATCTGCAAGCTGCTGCATGAAGATGGCTTTGAAAAGGTCTATGACCTGAAAGGCGGCATGGCCTCATGGACTGGCGTTAACCTGCCCATCAGCAGAGGCAAAAAAGAGAGCAAGAAAGAGGGCAAAAAAGTCAAGAAAAGCAAAGAGGCCGAAAAGGCATAACCGTTACCACCCTGACCACTGGACACCAACATGACTGATAACGACCAGGCAGCCGCAGCTGCCGAAACCCCACGCGAGTTCGCCATCCAGCGCATCTACATCAAGGATCTCTCCTTCGAAGCGCCAAATGTCCCGCAGATCTTCAACAGCGAATGGAAACCCGAGTCCAACCTCAACCTCAACAGCGAGTCCAAGCAGGTGGGCGAGGATAGCTACGAGGTCATCCTCTCCGTCACTGTCACCACCAAGGTCGATGGCAAGGTCGCCTTTCTGGTGGAGGCGCAGCAGGCCGGCATCTTCAGGCTGGTCGGTTTTCCGGAAAAGGAGAAGGGACACATGCTGGGCAGCTACTGCCCGAACACCCTGTTTCCCTATCTGCGCGAAGTGATCACCGATCTGGTCACCAAAGGGAGCTTCCCGCAGCTGGTACTGACCCCGGTCAATTTTGACGCCCTCTATGCCCAGCATCTGGCGGAAAAAACCGCCAAAGAGCAGGCGGACAGCAGCCCCACAACCCACTGACCGATGTCGGCCACAGCAACCATCGCTGTGCTGGGGGCAGGCTCCTGGGGTACTGCCCTGGCGATTCTGCTCAGCCGTAATGGCCACCGGGTGCGGCTTTGGGGGCACCTTAAGGCGGAGATTGAGCCACTACAGCAGGATCGGGAGAGCAGGCAATATCTGCCCGGCATCCCGCTGCCAGAGTTATTACAGCCGGTTACCGATCTGGGCGAGGCGGTAAGCAGCGCGGACGAGCTGCTGGTGGTCGTACCCAGCCATGCCTTTCGCCAGGTGCTGGAGGCGGTCAAACCGCTGGTTGCTGCGGATATCCCACTCAACTGGGCCACCAAAGGGCTGGAACCCAAAACCTGCAAGCTGCTGCACCAGGTCGCGCTGGAGGTGCTGGGTGAGCGCCCTGTCGCCGTGGTCTCAGGCCCCACCTTTGCCAAAGAGGTGGCCGCCGGGCTGCCCACCGCCATCACCGTTGCCTCCCCATCTGAGGTGCATGCGCAGCGCTTTGCAGGCTACCTTAACTCCGACTGTTTTCGCGTCTACACCAGCAGCGACATCATCGGTGTGCAGATCGGTGGTGGTGCCAAGAATGTGCTGGCCATCGCCGCCGGTATTGCCGATGGTCTCGGCTTTGGTGCCAACACCCGCGCTGCACTGATCACCCGCGGGCTGGCCGAGATGATGCGGCTGGGGGAGGCCGTGGGCGGCAGAGCCGAAACCTTCATGGGGCTGGCCGGTCTGGGTGATCTGATACTCACCTGCACCGATGACCAGTCACGTAACCGCCGCATGGGGCTGGCACTGGCCAGGGGGCTGACCATCGCACAGGCACGCAAAGAGATCGGGCAAGAGGTCGAAGGGGTCGGCACCGCCCAGGAGATCTTCGAAAAGGCCAGAGCGCTGGGGGTGGATATGCCGATCACCGAGCAGGTTTACCGGATACTTTACGAAGGGCTGGACCCAAAAGAGGCCGTGCAGCGGCTGCTGGCACGCAGCGTCAAAGCAGAGAACTAACCGCCCTCCGTAAACCCCTGTTGCCGCCAGGCCTCATAAAGGATCACAGAGGCTGCATTCGACAGATTCATGCTCCGGCTCTCTGGCAGCATCGGGATACGGATCAACTGCTCTGGCGGCAAATCATCCAATAGTGATTGTGGCAAGCCGCGTGTCTCTGGCCCAAACAGCAGGGCATCGCCCGCTTCATAGGCCACATCAGAGTAGTATTGGATGGCTCGTGTGGTGCAGGCAAAGAGACGCATCGGCTGGCAGTCTGATATAAATGCTGTCAGGTTTTTATGCTCCTGCACCCCGACCCATTCACGGTAATCCAGCCCGGCTCGGCGCAGGCGCTTGTTATCCAGCGTAAAACCTAATGGGTGAATCAGGTGTAAAGTGCTGCCACTATTGGCACACAGGCGTATGATATTGCCGGTATTGGGCGGTATCTCCGGCTCAAACAGAACAACATGAAACATAAGCGGGGCTATCCAATGGCATCAAACAAATCGCTGGCTGTAGACTTTTGTGGGCTGCATTTCAACACACCGCTGGTGCTGCTCTCCGGCTGTGTCGGCTTTGGCGAAGAGTATACGCGGGTGAAGGGCTTTTCCAACCGCGATGCAGGAGCCATCTGCCTGAAAGGCACCACTGGCGAAGCGCGCCCCGGCAATCCGCCACACCGGATCTATGAAACCCCCAGCGGCATGCTCAATGCCATCGGGCTGCAAAACCCCGGTGTTGACAGCGTGGTCGATGAGATCCTGCCACAGCTCGATTTTGATGAGACCCGCTTCATCGCCAATGTCTCCGGCTCCAGCATCGAAGAGTATCGGGCGGTCACGGAGCGCTTCAACAACTCTCCGATTGATGCCATAGAGGTCAATATCTCCTGCCCCAATGTAAAAGAGGGCGGTGTCACCTTTGGCAATGATCCTGCCATGTCCGCCAAAGTGGTGGAGGCTTGCCGCAAAGTGACCGATAAGCCGCTGATCATCAAGCTCTCACCCAACCAGACCGACATTGCCGCCAATGCCAAGGGGTGCATTGAAGCGGGTGCCGATGCCTTCTCGGTGATCAATACCCTGATGGGCATGGCGATCGACATCGAAAGCCGCATCCCGATCATCGGCAACAACCAGGGTGGTCTCTCTGGCCCGGCCATCAAACCTGTGGCGCTGCTCAAGGTGCATCAGGTCTATCAGGTCTGCCGGGATCACAATATTCCCATCATCGGCCAGGGTGGTATCTGCAATGCTGAGGATGCCATTGAGTTCCTGATTGCCGGGGCTACGGCTGTTGGCATCGGCACCGCACTCTTCTACGATCCGTTGATATGCCCAAAGATCAACCAGGGCATTCAGGCTTATCTGGAAAAGCATGAACTGCAATCCGTGGCCCAGCTCACTGGTACATTGCAGCTGCATAGCCGGTAGAGAGAAGTTGCCAAAGATTGCTTGATTGTTGACAAACAGGCTCCATCTTATTGCATAGAGGGTTCGGGGGGGTGTTAACCCATCTTCCGATCCAAACCACCGTAAGTCATTGATACTCACCTCACGCCAAAAACAATAGCTATAAATAACAATGCGTTAGTGTTTCGCTTCGAAATGTAGTGCCATAATCGTAAATCCATGCCTTGAATTCCAGACCAATCTGAGGCTGTCTGCATGTATATTCGGCGCACCCAAATCAAAAGCCGCCAACAAGGCGAACCCTATTACACCTATCGCCTGGTGGAGAGCGAACGAGTCAATGGGCAGGTAAAACAATGCACCCCGCTGAACTTGAAACACTGGCCCTGCGCTATCAGGCGCTTATTCTGGCTCGTCGTTGTGAGCAGGAAAAAACCGCAGAGGACTTTCAATCCGTTGATATTGACAGCCTGGAACTGGTGCGCCCACGCCGTGTTGGCATAGAACAGCTGGCACTCCATGCCGTGAAGCAAGTTGGCCTGCGCGACAAGCTGGTGGAGCTTGGCTTTAACTGCCATCAACTCTCCGTAGCCCTGGGTAATATCATTGCCTACATAGATGTAGGTAAGGGGCGTGAGCAGGAGCGGAAGCTTTGCTCGTATGGCCTTCCCCGCGAGTGAGCGAGCCATCCATGGTCGGCTGCAACAACGCAGTGGCCTGGGCGAGCTGATGGGCTATGATTTTGAATTGATGTCAATGGTCAACAGGCCAAAGGGCGGGTAGAGCATGCCAATACCCAAACAGCGGGCACAAGCAAAACCTTGCAGGATCGGTTGGTCAAAGAGCTTCGCTTGCAAGGCATTAGTAATATGGAAGAGGCCAATGCTTTTCTGCCTTTCTTCATTGAGGATTACAATCGATGCTTCGCCGTTGAACCACAGCACCCTGAAGATGCTCACCGTGAGGTGCTGCACCGCACCCGTAAACTCACAAAGAACCTCTCACTCCAATACGATAATACCGAGTACCAACTACAGGGGTATGGCAAAGGGCACCGCCTGAGAGGGGCTGCAGTGACTATTTGTGAAGCCTTTGATGTACACAGTCACCCTTTTACACAAAGGGCACTCTCTCGCTTTTCGTACACTGCAGCAAGGAGAAAACCCCATCTCTCTGGCGGATGAAAAATCTCTCCATGCTCAGGTTGATCACGCACAGCAGAAGTAACAGCAGAAACCAAATTGGAAGCCAGCAGCCGATCATCCTTGGCGGCACTCTCAGATAGGCACCGGCTCTGCCGCTACCTCATAGAATGAAATCATAAAGGGACATTTCTGCTTTGGGTTGACATCATCTCGATTTGTAGCTGAGAAAATCTTGCTATCTCACGCTGTTGGCACATAATTGAAACCATCATTTTTTGTAAAAAACGATCACTTATGAAGACAGCATCTTTAATACTACTGATTGCCGCCGTTCTGGCCTGCTCTTCAGTGGCAGCCAAAACCTACCGCTGGGTAGATGAAAATGGTGTGACGGTTTATTCACAAAGCCCACCCCCATCGGGAGCAGCCACAGAGATAAAGCCGCCACCACCACCAGCCATCTCGCCTGAAGAGGCATGGCGCAAGCTGAATGCACAAAAGCAGAAACTTGAGGACTTAAGAGAGGATCGTGAACTTGAAAAAAAAGCAGCAGGTGAAAAAAAAGCAGAGGCTGATCGGCTGAAAAACAATTGCGAAGCTGCGAAGCGAAACCTGGCAGGCTATATTGCCCGTCCACATGCCCGGCAAAAAGGGGCGGATGGTGAATACCGTTACATTACCGAAGAGGCGCGGCAGGAGAGGATGAAACAGGCAAAAGAACAGATTAAGGAAAACTGCAGGTAGCCGAAAAACGCTGGCAGTTTGGGCAAAAGTATAGCCCCTGGCCGTTGGCCGTGCCCCTCTCTATGGGTGTGCCGCAGCGGTAACAGGGTTTTCCAGCCCGGCGAAAAACATAAAATCGTGCATCCTCAAAACGGGCTCCCTCATTCATTAGCTGCTGAGCCTGTTTAAGGTTATTGGTGATGCCACCGGTTGTATAGGATTGTTGTGATAGCTTGAGGATAACCTCAGCGAGCTGCATCAGCTTTTCAGGGTGGCACTGTCTGGCCGTGGTTTTTGGCAGTAGTCCGGTTACAAACAGGATCTCACAGCGCAGATAGTTGCCCAATCCGGCAACAAAGCTTTGATCAGTGAGAACCCCGCCAAGCTGACGGCGGTGGTATTTTGGGTGATGCAGACGCTCAACCACCTGATCTGTAGTGATCTCCGATGACAGCACATCTGGCCCCAGTTTTTGCAGGAAGGGGTGATGTTGTAGTTCATCATCAGCTAATACTGCAATATCAGAGGCGCTGTAGAGCAGCGCAGAGTGGGTGTTGTTGTGAATGGCCAGCCGCAGCTGCCGTGAGCTATTGGGGAATTCATAAGCAGAGCCGGTGTGCCAGCAGCCATAGAGCTGGTTGTGGCTGTAGATATTCAGCCCATTGCTGAAGCGGGTCAGTATCGCCTTGCCTCGGCTCTCTACGGCCCAGACCTTGTTGCCACGCAATATCTTTTCAAACGGCTTTAGATGATTTTGGCCAAAGAAGATATCCTTGGCCGTTTTATCTTTGATGGCTTTGGCTATCTTGTCAGCAGCACGGCGTATCTCTGGACCTTCGGGCATAAAATAGTCAGGTGTTTTTTCTAAGATCTAGAGGGCTGTACGAGAACAGGTGAAGCCGTGATTTATCAAATATTAACTTCTTATAATTCAACGAGATTGAAAATCTCAATGTGCAAAAAACAAAGTTCTCGGACAGCATCCTAAGGTAAAATGTCACTCCACGGAGTGGGCGCTTAAAAACATTGATTTCCCTAAAGCGGTGAAGAAGTCCTGATATATCTCCGGGTCGTTAATAGCCGTTAAATTATATTGTGCATTTGCACGAACCAATAGCTGTTGGCTCCCTCTGGGTCGAACAGTAACCGTCATGCGCAGCTGGTAGCCATCCAGTTTTGTAGCACTTACCGAGCCAAGCGTTTCGTCCGCTTTATCTACCACAAACCCCAAATCCTGGAGTGTTGCAATTACGGTGCGAAGGGTCTGGTTTTTATCTGTAGTGTCAAATGCTCTTGTTTGAATGCTTCGCATTTTCACTTGGCTTTCACTGGTTTGCAGCAGTTGTTTGCTTGAGTTGGTTTGGCATCCAGGCAAGCTGATCAGAGCGGCTAACAAAAAAAGCAACATTGTTGTTTTAGTAAATTTCATATCTTGTATCCTTCCAGAAAGACGGCTTTTGATAAGCGGTCAAAGAATTCCTGATAGATTTCAGGCTGCTCTAAACCTTCAATTCGAGTTATGCGGTTCTGTGTATTCCAGACTATTCTTTGGAAGGTTACTCTGACCAGATGTTTTTGCTTATCGTCTTCTGATACGGGGCGAACGACGAGGGATAGCCGTAGTTTCTGATTTTTATCAATTGCCATGGCACCCCCGCCAAGCAGAGCAATTACAATAGCGACGGCTACTTGACCCGCTTCAGTGGCATCTCGCTCCTTTGACCCAACGATGAGCCCCAGCTTTGTTTCACTTTCATCAATATTGAACCCTAAATCTTGCATAACACCAGCTGATGCGGACAAAATATCCACTTCGGCAATCCCTTCATACATCCTTGTCTGCAAGGCTCTTTTCTGTAGAGATTCCGGTTGTAGCTTTAAAGCGTCTTTTGGGATGGTTTGGCACCCTGCCAATGCAATAATAACCACGGCAACACACCAGAGATACCATGTTCTTTGCTTAATCACAGAGCCATCCCTTTGTTAGAACCTCGATGTGTGGTACGCAAAATCCCTGACCTTCTTATTGTCGTCAAATTTGATTATGACGGTGAGGGTGCGCTGGGACTTTGAGCTGGCTCCAGCGCCTTGGCTATACCCTGGGGCCACCCCGCCGGCAACAGACCCTGTAATGCCTAAAATAAGTGCTGACACGCCGCCGCTGCTAGTGGAATATGCGGTGTCGGTTGCTATCTTGTCATAAATCCATACTTCCCGGCGCTCTTCATCGGTAGAGACAATATTGGGTGAGCCTAAAGCAGCAGCCACCTCTGCACCGCTCATGCCGACCCTGATTTCACGCTGAACCTTTCCTACCGTCATGCGATCTGTGGAATCATCTGATACAGACTGCCGGTGCTGTGCGGCAGTCATGCAGCCAGACGTGAGGGTTATGAGGACGCTAGCCAGTACAAACATCAATACCTTGTTCATATTGCATTACTCCTTCGTGTTTCGTGGGTTTCCGGTTGTTATCTGATTTGGAAGAGGGGTGCTGTATGCTGCGGTTATCCTTAATTTAATTATAACTTTACGAGCCAGTACGCGTTGTGTGAAGGGAGGGTGTACTGGTTTATAGTTGGCAAAACTGTCGTGCTGGGTATGGCAGGCGACAATGAAAATACTTCTTTGCTAAAGTAATTATAAGTTATTTGGCGATTTCATCCCATCTGATATTAATTGCACGTTAGAATCGCTCACTTTCAAATCTGTGGTATCCACTATGCCGTCTCCTGAACTTCTCGCCCCTGCGGGCACCCTGAAAAACATGCGTTATGCCTTCGCCTATGGGGCGGATGCGGTCTATGCAGGCCTGCCACGCTACAGCCTGCGGGTGCGCAATAATGATTTCCGGGAGGCCAACCTGCAGGTGGGGATCCAAGAGGCACACGCACTGGGCAGGCAGTTCTTTATCACCTGTAATCTGATGCCGCATGGTGCCAAACTCAAGACCTTTATCGCCGATCTGGAGCCGGTGGTGGCGATGGGGCCGGATGCGCTGATCATGGCCGACCCCGGCCTGATCATGCTGGTGCGGGAGCGCTGGCCGGAGCTGATACTGCATCTGTCGGTGCAGGCCAATACGGTAAATGCGGCTGCGGTGAAGTTCTGGCAGGGGGTCGGTATCAAGCGGGTGATTTTGTCGCGTGAGTTGTCGTTGGATGAGGTGGAGGAGATTCGCCAGCAGTGCCCGGATATGGAGCTGGAGGTCTTTGTGCATGGGGCGCTCTGCATCGCCTACTCGGGTCGCTGCATGCTTTCGGGCTACTTCAACCATCGGGATGCCAACCAGGGTGCCTGCACCAACTCCTGCCGCTGGGAATATAAAGTAACAGATTCGGATACTGGCCAAAAGCGCAACCCCAAGGCGGATCAGCCGCTTTTTCTGGAAGAGCGCGAGCGCCCCGGCGAGATGATGCCGATTGAAGAGGATGAGCACGGCACCTATATCATGAACTCCAAAGATCTGCGGGCGGTGGAGCATGTCGAGCGGCTGGTGAAGATCGGGGTGGATAGCCTGAAGATCGAGGGGCGGACAAAATCCCACTACTACGCGGCACGCACCACCCAGGTCTATCGCCGTGCGATTGATGATGCGGTGGCGCAGCGCTCCTTTCAGGTAGGGCTGATGGCCGAACTGGAAAATCTGGCCAATCGTGGCTACACCGATGGCTTTTATGAGCGCCATGAGAGTGAGCAGCTACAGAACTATCGCCAGAACAGCTCAGAGAGTGATCGGCAGATCTTTGTTGGCGAAGTGCTGGGAGAGCCGGACAGTGATGGCCTGACCGGGATTGAGGTGAAAAACAAGTTTGCGGTGGGTGACCGTCTGGAACTTCTGACATCCAGTGGCAATCATACCTTCACCCTGGAGGCGATGCTGGACAAGCACGGCAAGCCGCTGCAAGAGGCGCTGGGAAGCGGCTACCAAGTACGCATAGCGCTGCCGGTGGCAACAGATGAGATGGGTTTGGTGACACGCTATATCCGGAGTGCTTGAAATTCTAAAGCAAAAAGCTGAATATCGAGAGACGGCACCTTTTTGTATCCAATTCATTCAGGTAAGGGAAAATAACGCATGAACTATTTTGAAGACAACTCGCTCTCTATTGGCAACACCCCGCTGATCAAGCTGAACAAGGTGGTTGATGCGGGCAATGCACTGGTACTGGCCAAGATCGAAGGCCGCAATCCGGCCTACTCTGTAAAGTGCCGGATTGGTGCGGCCATGGTCTGGGAGGCCGAAAAGCAGGGGCTGCTCAAACCGGGCATGGCGGTGGTGGAGCCAACCAGCGGCAACACCGGCATTGCGCTGGCCTTTGTCTGCGCCTCGCGTGGCTATGAGATTACCCTGGTGATGCCGGATACCATGAGCCTGGAGCGGCGCAAGGTACTCAAGGCGCTGGGTGCCAAGCTGGTGTTGACGGAAGGTGCCAAGGGGATGCCTGCTGCCATCGCCAAGGCGGAAGAGATTGCGGCGCAGGATCCAGATCACTACTACCTGCCACAGCAGTTCAAAAATCCGGCCAACCCGGATATTCATGAGCAGACCACCGGGCCGGAGATCTGGGATGCAACCGATGGCCAGATTGATGTGCTGATCTCAGGCGTGGGTACCGGCGGCACGATTACCGGGGTTTCGCGCTATATCAAAAACAGCTGCGGCAAGGATGTTCTCAGCATTGCGGTGGAGCCAACCGCCAGCCCGGTCATTACCCAGGCGATGGCAGGTGAAGAGCTGACCCCAGGACCACACAAAATTCAGGGTATAGGCGCAGGTTTTATCCCGGATACGCTGGATCTCTCGGTGGTTGACCGCGTTGAGCAGGTTGAGAATGAAGAGGCGATCGAGTTTGCGCGTCGCCTGGCCACGGAAGAGGGCATTCTTTCCGGTATCTCCTGTGGTGCGGTGGTAGCTGTTGCTGCCCGTTTGGCGAAGCAAGCAGAATTTGCAGGCAAGACCATTGTGGTCATTATGCCGGATTCGGGCGAACGTTATCTCTCCAGCATTTTGTTTGAAAATATCACAGATTGATCCATTGAGATTTAGCGCGACCAGCAAAAGCGGGCGAGGCTAAAGCCCCGCTTCCAAAAGTATCGGAAGTGAGGCTTCGCCTAAAGCGCCTGCTTTTGGGAGCCTCGCCCTGCACCCTGCAAAATATTTTTAATTTTTTTGCTTACTCCCGGTCGAAATACCACCAATATCTCTCTGTTGCAGCAGCTATTTCTTACTAAATTTGCCCTGTTTTTGAAGGCTTGACAGTGGCGATGCATGGGAATACGCTTGTCCGCTCAAACACAACATATAGTGTTTAGTCGTCTGGATTGGCCATAAAACATACAACATATAGGGCGCGTGATTTTTAAGTTATTGATATTCAGCCCTTTCAAGTCACTCCTGATTTTGAGCCGTGCTCATCATAACTGCTCTGGCGATTTCGGATAAAATTTTTCCTGGCAGTTGCCATATATCCATTTTGAAAGAGGGCTATATGTCGTACTGCTATAGCAAACCTAACTTGATCAGGGTGCTCTAAACAATGAAGACCGCTCACCTTAAAGCTGTCCCATCCGTTACAACGATTGATATTCCACTGCAAGCTGCGTCCTACGATATCTGGGACACCAAGTACCGACTCAAGACCAAAGATGGTGATGCGGTAGATCAGGATGTTGATGCCACCCACCGTCGCGTGGCCAAGGCGCTGGCTGAGGCCGAAGAGGGCATCGAGAATCAGCGGGAGTGGGAGGAGCGTTTCCTTTGGGCGCTACGCCATGGCGCTATCCCGGCCGGTCGTATTACCTCCAATGCCGGGGCGCAGGCCTATAAACCAGCCACCTCCACCATCAACTGTACCGTCTCCGGCATGGTGAGTGACTCGATGAATGACATCCTCGGCAAGGTACACGAGGCGGGCCTTACGCTGAAGGCGGGTTGTGGCATCGGCTACGAGTTCTCAACTCTGCGCCCGAAAGGAGCCTATGTCAGCGGAGCCGGTGCCTACACCTCCGGGCCGCTCTCCTTTATGGATATCTACGACAAGATGTGTTTTACCGTCTCGTCCGCCGGTGGTCGTCGTGGCGCACAGATGGCTACCTTTGATATCGGCCATCCCGACGTGATGGATTTCATCCGCGCCAAACGTGAGAATGGCCGTCTGCGCCAGTTTAACCTCTCGTTGCTGATCACTGAAGAGTTCATGGAGGCGGTCAAAAATGATGGCGATTGGGCGCTGGCCTTCCCGGTTACCGAGAAAGAGGTGACCGACGACAAGCTGGATCTGGGCAATGCCGAGCAGGTTGTCTGGCGGGAGTGGCCGAGCCACAACGGCTACATCACGGGCGAGACAGGCTTGGTTGCCTGCAAGATCTACAAGACCATCCGTGCACGTCGCCTGTGGGATGTAATTATGGCCTCCACCTACGATTTTGCTGAGCCTGGCTTCATCCTGATCGACAAGGTCAACGAGATGAACAACAACTGGTTCTGCGAAAATGTCCGTGCCACCAATCCGTGCGGTGAGCAGCCGCTACCACCCTATGGAGCCTGCCTGCTAGGCTCTATCAATCTGACCAAATTTGTGCGCAAGCCCTTTACCCCGGAAGCCCATTTCGATTGGGAGAGCTTTGCTGAGGTGATCACAGTCTTTACCCGCATGCTGGATAATGTGATAGAGGTCAACGGCCTGCCGCTGCAAGAGCAGCGCGACGAGATTATGCGCAAACGCCGCCACGGTATGGGCTACCTGGGGCTGGGTTCCAGCATGACCATGATGTGTATGAAATATGGCTCTGAGGCATCGCTTGAATTCACCGAGCAGGTGACCAAAATCCTGGCGCTGGAGGGGTGGAGAGCGGGTCTGGCGCTGGCCAATGAAAAGGGCGCGGCACCCATTATGGATGAGGATTTCCCCGTTACCACCGAGATGCTGGCCCAGCGTCCGGAGATGGCGGTGGATGGCTGGCAGGTCGGTGACAGCCTTAAGGGTCGGGTGCTCTTCTCCACATACAGCCGCTATATGCAGCAGCTGGCAAAGGAAGATCCTGCGCTGGTGGAGGCGCTGTCAGAGATTGGCTGCCGCTTCACTCACCACAGCTCTATTGCGCCCACCGGCACCATCTCACTCTCGCTGGCCAACAATGCCAGCAACGGTATCGAACCCAGCTTTGCCCACCACTACTCCCGTAACATCATCCGCGAAGGGAAGAAGAGCAAAGAGAAGGTCGATGTCTTCAGTTACGAGCTGCTGGCCTACCGTGATCAGGTCAATGCCGATGCCATGCCCTATTCTGAAAATGCCAGCGATCAGCTGCCGGACTACTTCATCGCCGCCGATGAGGTCAGCCCCAAACAGCATGTTGATGTGCAGGCTGCGGCACAGAAGTGGATCGACTCATCCATCTCAAAGACGGCCAATGTGCCGACCGATTACCCCTACGAAGAGTTCAAGAATATCTATCTCTATGCCTACGAGCAGGGGCTGAAAGGCTGCACCACCTTCCGTTTCAACCCGGAGGCCTTCCAGGGGGTGCTGGTCAAAGAGCAGGATCTGGAAAACACCACCTACTGTTTCACACTGGCCGATGGCTCAGTGGTAGAGGCCAGAGGTAATGAAGAGATCGAATATGATGGCGAGATGCACAGCGCCGCAAATCTCTTCGATGCCCTGAAAGAGGGTTATTACGGTAAACTCTAAAGCAGCATTGACTGCACGCGAACCAAGGTTATGACAATGGCTATTAAAATCGATCAGAAAATCACGGAGTACAGCGTCCTCAAAGAGGGGGATCAGCAGGCAAATGCCGAGCTGGAGAAGGCGGCCGTGCAGGAGAGCAACATTGTCCAGATGCACGAAAAGGTCGCTCGCCCCGAGATGCTGTTTGGATCTACCTACAAGATCACAACGCCGCTCTCAGACCATGCGCTCTACGTCACGATCAACGACATTATCCTGAATCAGGGGACACCACATGAAGTGCGGCGACCGTTTGAGGTCTTCATCAACTCCAAGAATATGGATCACTTCCAGTGGATCGTGGCGCTGACGCGGATCATCTCCGCCGTGTTTCGTAAGGGTGGTGATGTGACCTTTCTGGTGGAAGAGCTACGTTCCGTATTCGACCCCAGTGGCGGTTACTTCAAAAAGGGCGGCAAATTCATGCCATCACTGGTGGCCGAGATTGGTGATGTCATCTACTGCCATCTGGTGATGATCGGCATGATCAAAGAAGAGGAGCCGAGCGAGCATCAGCAGAAGATACTGGACGAGAAGCGCAAGCAGTTTGAAGCCTCCATCAAAATGAAAGATGCAGAGCATGGCAGCGAGTTTCCTGACGCAGCCCAGTTGTGCAAAAAATGCAGCACCAAGGCAGTGATCCAGATGGATGGCTGCTTGACCTGCCTGAATTGTGGGGACTCCAAGTGCTCTTGATGGCGTGGTGAGTTGGGCGTATTGTACGGAATGAAAATCCAATAGCCCGGAGTGCCATTTGGATCAGGTTCAATTAAAGCAGTGGGAGATCAATGGGGGAGTCGGATCAAAATCTTGAGCTAGAGGTTGGAACGCCTGTACAGCTTCAGTTTGGCACGGATGGCACATCACAACGCTATGCAACCAAGATCATTGGCTATGTGCATCCGACCAGCATTATTCTGCATACGCCGCAACACAAGGGCAAGCCCATGCTGCTGCGAGAGGGGCAGATCACCACCGCCCGTTTCCTTGGCACCAACAATGTGTATGCCTTCGTCTCTAATGTGCGAGCAGTATTCCTGAAGCCATTTCCTCATCTCCATATTGCCTATCCGTCAGAGATCAAAAGCGCCTTTCTGCGGCAGGCGGAGCGGGTACGTACCGACATTCATGCCACTACGGTGAATCTTGATTCCGGTTCAGAGCGCAAGGTTGACACCCGAATCATCAACATCAGCGCCAATGGCGCACTGATTGCGAGCAGCGATGTTTTGGGCGAGGTAGGCACCAAGTTGCGGGTAATCATTGGCGTTGAATTTAATGACACTGAAAATGGTGTTGCGGTTATTGCAGTGGTTCGTAATATACGTAAAGAGCAGCCGGATGAAGAGGGCCAGTATCATCATGGGGTGCAATTTATCATCAATACGATTACAGATTATCTCATGGTGCAGGGCGTGGTTTACAGCCAGTTGAACTCTGCCTGAAGCGGTGCGCACCTTTAGTTAACCCGAGCAAGAGAGCAAGCCAAAGTGTCACAAACTAAAACAGATATTACCCCATCGCTCACCGTACATGCGTTGCTGGAGGCCTATCCAGAGCTGGAAGATCTTCTGATTGGCATGGCCCCCCCGTTCAAGAGGCTGAAGAACCCCATCCTGAGAAAGACGGTGGCCAGGGTGGCGACTATAGAGAATATTGCATCGGTTGGCGGCATCCCGCTCGACCTGTTGATTGGCAGGCTCAGAGAGGCGGCAGGATTGCCACAGAGCACTAACAGCTACAGTGACCAGGATTATTTTGGTAACCCGCCAAAGTGGTTTTCGGCCGACAAGATCGCCTTTGCTGTGGATGAGAAAAAAGTGAGCGCCAAGGATGGGAAGTCACTGGTCGATATTATGCTGGAGGCGGAGCAGGTCAGCCCAGGTGATATTATCGAACTCACCACATCATTCCTGCCTGCCCCAGGGATTGACATCATGAAATCCAAGGGGTACTCGGCCTGGTCAAAAAAAGAGGGTGAAGATCGGGTCAACTCCTATTTTCTTAAAAATAGCGACTGATTTTCCTGAGCTACAGGTCAAATACCTGGCGTATGATTTTGCCGAGCATATCGACCTCCGGAGGGGAGTAGAGGGCTGTTACCCTCTTCCCTTTGCTGTCAAAAAAGAGCGCGCTGGCGGTACTTACGGCGTTGGCATTGGCAAATTGACTGCCTCCGGGGGCATTTATGTCTACCAGAATAAACTCTACCTCTGGCGTAAATTCATCCCGTACCTGACTAAAACGCTCGGTGAGCTGATCACTGACCGCATTGTTGCCATCATAAATGAGAACAATGGCAGGTCTGCCCTGTCCAATCAGCGAGGTATCGGAGTGGTAGCCCTGCGGCAGCATGGCCCAGCCAAATATCAGTATGCCGGTTGCGGTCAGCAGGATGACCAGCAGGTTCTGTTTTGTGGCGCCGCCCTGTCGAGTACAGAGGTGCTTTTTGTGGTGGGTCTGTTGTCTGGTCATAGTTTTTTGTCCTGGCAGGCTGGATATCTTATTCCATCAGCAGACAGCAGGTTTCGGTAATTGGTTCCCACTGTTCTGTCATTGCAGGGTAACCCGCTGTTTTAGTGTAGAATCCACTGCTGTTCTGAACCCTTACTTTACAAAGGCCATCACTCTTGTTTTCTGAATTTGATCTCGATAAGCGCCTGCTCAAGGCGGTTGATAAATTGGGTTTTGAAAAACCCACCCCGGTGCAAACAGCGGCTATTCCACCGGCTCTAGCACATAAAGACCTGCTGGTCAGCTCAGAAACAGGAAGTGGCAAGACGGCCGCTTTTTTGCTGCCGACACTGCACCAGATGCTGGCCAAAGCAGCGCCTGAGACAGGCAGCCGCATGCTGATACTGCTGCCCACCCGTGAACTGGCACGGCAGGTGATGAAGCATTTCAAACAGCTGGCAGCGTTTACCCATCTAAAGTTCGCCCTGATCTGTGGTGGCGAGACCTTCAAATTTCAACGCGCAATGTTCCGCAAAAACCCAGAGGTGATCATCGCCACCCCAGGGCGACTGCTGGAACATATTGAGCACGGCACCCCGGATTTTGAAGCGCTTGAATTCCTGATTCTGGATGAAGCCGACCGCATGCTGGATATGGGGCTGAGTGAAGATGTGCTGAAGATCGTCAGCTGCTGCAATGTCGATCGCCAGACGCTGCTCTTCTCTGCCACGCTCAACCACCGAGGCCTCTCAAAGATGATGGCCGGGATGCTGCGTGAGCCAGAGGCTATCCGGCTTAACAGTGTGCGGGATCGGCACCAAAACATCCGGCAGCAGATTATTGTGGCCGATGACAGCCTGCACAAAGGACGTTTGACCGATTGGCTGCTGAGCAATGAGACCTTCGACAAGGCGATGATCTTTACCAACACCCGTATCCAGGCCGATAAGTTGGGCAGCTATCTGCGCAGCAGAGGCCAGCGCATGGGCGTACTGCACGGCGATCTGGAGCAGGATGAGCGCAACCGCATCATGCAGCTGCTGCGCCAGGGCATTATCAATGTGTTGGTGGCCACCGATGTGGCAGCGCGCGGGATTGATGTCAAAGGGGTTGATCTGGTCATCAACTTTGATATGGCGCGCAGTGGCAAAGAGCATGTGCACCGCATCGGCCGTACCGGACGCGCCGGAGAGGAGGGGCTGGCCATCTGCCTGATCAGCCCGCAGGAGTGGAACCTGATGTCCAGTGTCGGGCGTTATCTGCGAATTGATTTTGAGCAGCGCACGGTTGAGTCGCAGCTGGGCAAATATAAGGGGCCGCATAAAGTTAAAGCATCGGGAAAGGCGGCAGGCACAAAAAAGACAAAGGAAAAAAAGAAGGAGAAGGTGGTTAAAGCCAAGCAGCGCCACCGGGACAAGAAAAATATTGGCAAGCGGCGCAAGCCAACCGTACAGATTGAAGATAAGCCCACGCCAAGTGGCTTCAAGCCACTGATGAAGAAAAAGTGACGAGCCATGGATAACAGCGAGATTTTGTTAGAGAAGGAAGATCTGGTCAGGCTGGCCAAAACTGAGATGCCCTTTGGCAAATATAAAGGGTCGCTGCTGATCGACCTGCCAGAGCCCTACCTGCTCTGGTTTGCCGATAAGGGGTTCCCAGAGGGTCGGCTGGGGATGCTGCTGAAGCTCTCTTTAGAGATCAAGATCAACGGCCTGACCTATCTGGTTGATCCACTGAGACAGCGTCCAACGCTCCACTAATGGCCATCAAATCAACCGTGTTTAAAGTCGATCTACAGATTGCAGATATGGATCGCAACTACTATCAGCCGCATCTTTTGACACTGGCACGCCACCCCTCCGAGACGGATGAGCGGATGATGGTCCGGTTGCTCGCCTTTGCGCTGCATGCTGATGAGGCACTCTCTTTCACCAAAGGGCTGAGCAGCGATGATGAACCGGATCTCTGGTTAAAAAACTTGAGTGATGAGATTGAGCTATGGATTGATCTTGGCCAGCCGGATGAAAAGCGTATTCGCAAGGCCTGTGGTCGAGCCAAACAGGTGATCATCTACTGTTACAGCAGCCGAAGTGCCGCGGTCTGGTGGGAGCAAAACAGCAGCAAACTACAGCGTTTTGACAACCTCAGGGTGGTTCATATCCCGAATGATGTCAGCAAGCAACTGGCCCATCTGGCGCAACGCAATATGCAGCTACAGTGCACCATACAGGATGGCCAGCTCTGGCTGGCGGATGATGCTGAAACTGTGCAGGTGAATCCGCTGGTTTGGAAACCGCTGGGTGAGTAGAGAATGTACTCTGCGCCTTGCTGAAGTTATTGCAGAGATAAAAAAAGCAGGATTTACCGCTTATTGTGTTTTAAATCACGATAAAAATTTTCATGCGTTCCAAGCTCAACAAAGGTAAGTAGTGTCCGGCAGAAAACTCAGTTTTTTAGCAAAATCGTACTACCACGCTTGGTTATTTTAGGCCGCATTATCAATGCCAGCGCTGTTTTTTCCTATCACCACGCTCTAGATGAGAATAACTC
>JAKISI010000003.1 GCA_021648685.1 Candidatus Polarisedimenticolaceae bacterium | reverse complement strand
ACACATCTCCAGTTGACGCTGTGATGTTTGATAGAGCAAAAGAGTAGCAACGAGTTGCGTGGATAAAGTTCAAGTGATGGCATAAAAGGTAGCACCTGCATTCCTAAGAACCTGCTGGGGTCTAGGGTCCATTGAGGCCGAAGAACTGATGAGGTGGGAATGCGCGGATTCCATCAGGGCCAGAGGTCATAAAGTACCTCATTTAAAGGCCGGATATATGGGAGCAATATTCTTTTTGTCACAAACGAACTTTTTCCTTGCATTGCGGGGCGAACCATATATGACCCCTTTTCTGGCCCCCTTTTCTTGATCGAGACATTGGGGCAGTTCGCCGCTGTGAATTCTACGACAACACCACTATCGTTGAGGAGGTCACTCACTGGAAAGAGTGAGTTGGTTTTAACGTAATCCTCTCTGAGTTCTCTATGCCTCTCAAAAATATGCAACAGCTGGGATTTATGTCCAACAACATGAGCCAGAGCAATCTGAAGTTACATTGGAAATGGATGTCAATGGCCAAAATTTGGCCCCCTTGGATGGTTAATGGATCGCATGATGATGCGACGCATAATGCATAAAATGTTCAAGCAAGTTCTGAAAGGTCTTGAATACCATATGCTGACAGGGAAGCCTGTTGGTAAAATAAGGTGCAGAAATATCTTAAACATAAATTAACAGTAACTATTATTTGGAGAGAAAAAATGGCTAGACTGGAGATGGTTTCCTTAGAGAATATTGTGCCCGAAGTAGAACCTATTTTTAAAGAGGTAGAGCAGCACTTTGGTTTTATCCCTGTCTTGTTTAAAACAGCCGCCCATTATCCACCCCTGCTGGAAGCCAATTGGAATAAAGTCAAAGCAGTAATGGGTAGTGGCAACCTTGCAAGTAAAACCAAAGAGGCCATTGCTGTGCTGATATCACAAGACAACAGTTGTGAATACTGTTTGGGGGCACACAGTATGGCGCTTAAATCCCTGGGGTTTTCGGATGCCATGGTAGCGCAGGTGAAAAATCTAAATTTAATAGAGGCTGGATACAGCGAGCAGGAGATTGCACTTATCTCATTTGCCCGTAAGGCCAACAGCCAGCCGCACAGCATTCCAGATGAAGAGTACCAGCAGCTCAAAGCACTGGGAGTAAGTTCATCAGATATTGTTGAAGCTCTGGGGGTAATGGAGCTGTTTGCTGGATTCAACAAGTTCCTCGATGCTCTGGAGGTTAAACCGGAGTTTTAGCGTTAAATCTCTTGGGGTTTTATTCCCCGCCCCTTGGGGCGTATAAATAAAAAGCTTACGGATCAATACCCCGCTTTCGAGGAACGAGAAAGTCGAGCGAAAGCGAGAGGGCTTGCCCCGGGGATGTTTATTTGACAGCCTCCTAGCACTGCCTATTACCCACAAAACAGCGCGCGGGACTAACCAAGCGAAGTATTGCATGCTTAATGCATGAACACACAAAACCAAATCAAACGAACACTATCAGAGCCTGCACAGATAGAATATATCAGCAACCTTCTTAGAGGCAATGAAATTATCCGGGAGCGGGGCGAACCATTCCATTAGGTCTTTATTTTTGCATACCAATACATCATGCAAAACAAAAGACCTGACCCTGCTCCCACTGCAGTTATTAGTTAAGAAGGGCGATACAACAATGCGAGAACTGACCCCTTTCCCTGTGTGCTTTACGCCGCAGAAAGACGCTTTACACGCAACTCATCTCGATGCTGCTCAGCTAGCCAGAGATCATACTGCGATTGCTGATTCAGCCAACTCTCAGACGATGTGTTGAATGCGATAGACAAGCGCACCGCCATTTCTGGACTGATACCAGATTTGCCGTTAATGATACAGGATAGCGTTTTACGACTGACACCGAGCGCTTTTGCCGCCTCGGTAACTGAAAGGCCAAGCGGCTCTATGCAAAGCTCCTTGATAACTTCACCCGGGTGTGGGGGATTGTGCATCTGCATAATATTGCCTCAATGATAATCTTCGTAATCTACTGCCTCGGCATGTACGCCGCTGAACTGAAAAGTGACACGCCAATTGCCACTTACTCGAACTGACCAAGTTTCTTCTCGGTTCCCCGTAAGTTGATGCAAAAACAACCCCGGGAGATCCATATCACCTGGTGAAGTTGACGCATTTAACCGACCGAGAATCAATTTAAGGCGCTTGGCATGATTCGCTTGAATACCAGACTTCTTGCCAGTTTTGAAAAAGCGCTCAAGGCCTTTATGCTTGAAACTCTGAATCATGCATCAAAGCGTAACCAGTTACGTTACGCTTGTCAAGCTTGGCGCACATAACGAATAAGGAAGGATCAATGGGGTCTAAATCAATCGAGTCTGACCCCAATACCGGACCCCAATACCGATCGAGTCTGACCCCAATGCCGTGACCCCAATACCGCGTCAGGTCTATGCGCCCAATGATGACCGAAGCCAAAGCCATTATCACTTTCATTATCACTTTAGTATGTGTAGAGCTGCTTTTTTTACGCCGTTTAAGGTAGGTGGGGTATGGTGGAGAAAATGACAAAAACTTGCCCGAAGTGTGGCGAGGAACTTGAATTTGAGAAAGGAGGCCGGGGACGCCCGCCTATCTATTGTAGGGACATTTGCCGCAGGCTGGCCGAGTTTTGGGTCAGGTATCTCACACGGGAGTTAGATCAACTGGAAGGAAGAAGAATCAGATCCCGCGAGACGGTATTAGGTGGCACACCATGAACTGATGCTTTTGGTGGCATGGGGGATGAGCCAGAGGAACAGTATGATCTTATTTGCCAGATCATCAAGGAAACGGAAACCCGGCCGGCCTCCCTGCTTGAGCGTACCTGAATCAGGTTTGATTAAACTGAAACCAGCACGACTGCTTACATAGTGCTTACACGGCTTTTCTCCGCCATTTAGCTTCCCATGTAAGCTATTGATTTATATGGTGGCCAGGGACAGAATCGAACTGCCGACACGGGGATTTTCAGTCCCCTGCTCTACCGACTGAGCTACCTGGCCAAAAGATGGGCGTATTAGACCGGGGTGGCACCCCTACGTCAAGTAGGCAGAGGCACCAATTTTGAAAAAATTACCCTACTGGCAAGGCGTTTCCTGTGCCAAAGAAAAACTGCTCCATCTGGTCTTCGACAAATTTACGGGACTTGGGATCTGTTGGATTTATCCGGTATTCGTTGATGATTTTAGTCTGCTGAGCCATCCACAGTTGCCACCCCTCTTTTGAAACGCTCTCAAAGATACGCTGTCCCAGTTCACCCGGGTAAGGGGGGCGATCAAGGCCTTCAGCTTCTCGCTTTAACTTTACACAATTTACGGTTCGGCTCACGGCTCTCTCCTCAGGATTTCTCATTAAACTCTTTGATCAGACGTACTACTGGGGCCGCCAGGCCGCGTACATCAGGCTGTGCAGGGTTATACCAGAGTCGGCTTGTTGCTTCCATCACAGCATCTATTGGCTCTACCCGGATCTCTACTGGAGTAATATCCAGATGAAAGTGTGAGAAGGTATGCCGCCGCACCGGCCAGCTTGATAGTCGCCGGCCGGTAAGAGCCAGATTGTCCCGGCACCACTCTTCTGCCTGACTCTCAGATGGACACTCTGGCAGCGACCAAAGCCCTCCCCAAACCCCACTGGGTGGTCGCTGCTCCAGCATGATCTCTCCTGCCCTGTTTTTCAGGATCAACATGCAGGTGGTACGCACCGGCACTGTTTTATGAGGTCTGGGGGCTGGGTAGGCGCTTTCGTCACCCTGGGCATGGGCTTGGCATATCTTGGTCAAGGGGCACTGCTGGCACTGTGGCTTTTTTCGGATGCAGATCAGTGCGCCAAGATCCATCATGGCCTGATTATAATCGGCCACCCGCTCATCCGGCGTATGCTGTTCCGCAAGTTGCCACAGTTGCTTTTGCACGGCCGAATGCCCTGGCCAACCGGCTATGGCAAAGCAGCGTGCCAGCACCCGCTTGATATTGCCATCCAGTATGGCATGCCGTTGCGCTGTCCCCAGTGAGAGTATCGCCCCGGCAGTCGAACGCCCAATACCGGGCAGTGCCAAAACCTGCTCAAATTCCAGTGGAAAGTGGCCGGCATGTTGTTCGCATATCAACAGGGCGGCCCGGTGCAGGTTACGCGCCCGTGCATAATATCCCAGCCCGGACCAGTGGTGGAGCACCTCGTCGATATGCGCACTGGCCAGGTGCTCGACATCAGGGAAGCGCTGCATGAACCGCTCAAAATAGGGGATGACCGTTGCAACCCGGGTCTGCTGCAACATGATCTCAGAGACCCAAACAGGATAGGGTGTTTGCTGCTGTTGCCAGGGCAGACTCTTCCGCCCATGGCGATCAAACCACTCCAGTACAGGGCGTGCAATCGCTACCGGGGTGCCGCAGGTTGTCGCGGCTTTGTCAGACGCTATCGAAACAGCCCTCTCAGCTTCTCTTTCACATCGTCCGGCAGCTTGCCTTTGAGCTTCTCTTCAATCTTCTGCTCAACCTTGCCAGTCAGCAGCTGCTTGCCCAGCTCATCCATATCCGGCCGTACCTTTGGGTTTGCAAAGGAACCGGATATCTTGACCGGCACCGGCACCCCCATGAGATCCTGCATGTCGCTACTGCCCTGGCCCTCCATTGATTTCACTATGGTTGTGGTCAATCGGTAATCCAGCTGCTCCTGTACCAGATCAACCTGCCCCTTGCCGTCTACCCGCAAAAAAGGGGATTTTGCCATCAGGTCTTCATTAACCAGAACTCCTTGGGTGATCGTGGCTGTTCCTGCCAGTTCGCTAAAATCCGTCTCGGGTTTATCACTTGCCGGAGGTGCAGGCTTCCCCTTGATCCTTGCCCAGGTTTCGCGCAGGGTCTGAGCCAGATCAATGCCTTTTACCGCACCCTTCTCAAAGCGAAACCCAATATCCCCATCAAGGTGTTGGCGAAAGGCCTGCTCGCTGTTACCGCGTGTCTTCAGGTCGGCATTGAAGCGCCCGGCGCCACGCAGGCGCCCATCATCGATCAGGTCTTGCAGTAGCGGTTCTGCCTGTATATTGGTTGCCTGTTTGGTGATTTGCAGCAGTGGTTCTTTGCCTCTGACATCTACCGTGACCGCCGCCTGGAGATTGCCTTGATAGAATTTTTTTACCTGCTGTTCTACCTTAAGGTGTCCACCCCGGGCTTTGATCTTCAGCTCAACCTCTTCGGCCAGCAGCTTTTTCACAGTGAGTCGCCCGATATGAAACAGGCCGTTGATATCAAGCTGGCGCAACAGCGCAACCGGGAGCAGTTCGGCTTCCGGCTGCCTCTCTAAGTTCGGTGCTGGTGGTGTTTGAGCCGCCGGTGCTTGGATGGCTGGCGCAGCTTTGTCAGTCTTTGCAGCACTGGACTCATCTGCAGGTGGCGGTAGATAGCGATCCAGATCAATGGTATCGACATTCAGGTTAAAGCCAATGGCGGGCATGGCTGAGGCCAGCTTATCTATACTCAGGTCGCCGGTAAGGTTGGAATCATCCAGCATCAGCGCCAGTTTTGTGATATCCAGCTTGTTAGCTGTGCCAGCCAGTTGCATGGCCAGGGCGACACGGGTGAGTGCCGTTGCATCAGCCGTTGCCGGTAGCGGCATCTCATGCACAGCCAGCCACTCCCGCAGATTCAGCTCTGCCAGCTTCAGCGCTCCGCTGAAGGCCGGTTTATTGGCCAGGTCTCTGGCCTCAAGATCGCCACTGAGCAGCAGGCCATTGGCATCGAGTTGCAGGTCATTGAGTTTAAGATGTTGCGAGAGCAGGTTCAGCGCCACTCCCGTCTCTAACTTGAGCTTCAGGGGTTTGCCATTGAGCAGCTCGCCTGTGGCATCCACGCTCAGCACCAGTTTGCTGATATTGAGCTGATCCATCCTGACGCTCAGGTGTGGTGTACCACGGAGTTGAATATTGGCCTTAATGGCGGGTGTCTGGTTCTCTACAATAAAATCCAGTGCCAGATCCACAGGCTGCCCAGGTACGATAGCGCCTATCTGCAGGTTAAGCTGCTGGATACTGAGCTGTTGGCCGCTGCTCTCATCACGCCAGTTGATGTTGGCATTGGAGACGCTAACCCCACCGATAGCCAACCCGGCCAGTGGCATGGCGGAGGTTGAATCTGCGCTCTCTGAGCGCGGCTCTGGTTCTGTTGTGCGCCCACCCGCCTGGGCCTTCTGCGCACCCGCCAGATCATCCCAGTTTGTCCGGCCATCCCTGGCTTTAGCCAGATTGAGGTGCAGCCCATCCAACAAAATCGTGTCCACCTCAACCTGCTTGCTCAGCAGCGGCATGATCCTGACCTTGACCGCTGCCTGCTGGATGGAGGCAAAGGGTGCCGCATCAAACCCTTTGGCATTGCTCAGCTTCAGTTCACCCAGCTCCAGACCCAGCCAGGGGAAGAGGGAGAGCTCGATCTCTCCATTGATCTGCAGGTCACGCCCCGTGGTCTCTTTCACCTTGGCCACAATATCATCCCGAAAATCATTGGGATCAACCACCTGTGGCACAATAATGATGGCAGCCACCATCAGCACAACGACCAGCCCCAATGCCCCTGCAAAAACCTTTAAGAGTTTCACTGTAAATATCCCCTGAATAATAATCCGACTTGTAGCAATTACTCCAGCTGATCAACCGGCTTAGGCCAGGCACTGATAACCGCCTGCACCAGCGTTGCCAGCGGAATGGCAAAAAAGACCCCCCAAAAGCCCCAGAACCCACCAAACACCAATATGGCCACAATGATGGCGATAGGGTGCAGGTTGACCACTTCAGAGAAAAGCAGCGGCACCAGCACATTGCCATCCAGCGCCTGGATAATAAAATAGGCCACGGCCAGCCCGATAAAATCACTGCCCCAGCCCCATTGAAACCAGGCAATCAGCAGCACCGGGATGGTCACTACCGTGGCACCAATATAGGGGATAATCACCGACAGCCCCACCAGCACACCCAACAACATGGCATACTCCAGGCCAAACAGCTTGAATGTCACAAAGCTGACCGCCCACAGCACAATGATCTCAATAAATTTGCCGCGCACATAGTTGGCGACCTGTATATCCACATCCTTCCATACAATGGTAGCCAGCTTGCGATCCTGAGGCATAAAGCCCATTGCCCAATCCATGATCAGCTGTTTGTCCTTCATGAAAAAGAAGACCAGCATCGGCATCAGTACCGCATAGACCAGGATCGTAATCACACCCACGACAGAGGAGAGTGAAATAGAGACTACAGCCTCCCCCAACTCAGCGATTCGCTGGCTGAGCACCGCTGTAAACTCCTCCAGTTGGACAACGGTAATGACATCCGGGTAACGGTCTGGCAGCTGCATTAAAACCTGCTGCCCCTTTGAGATCATAACGGGCAGTTGCTGAAAGAGCTGGGTACCCTGGCGGGAGATAATAGGGACAAGGCCAAAGATCACGACTGTGACAAACAGAAAAAAGAGACAGAAAACCAGTAAAACCGCAATAATATGCGGCACCCCCCGGCTCTTCAATCGCTCAACCATACCATCCAGCAGATAGGCGATGACTGCGCTGGCCAGCACCGGCATCAACATGTCGCCCATCATAATGATCACGGCAAAGCCAATGACCAGGAACAGGGCCAGAAACACCACCCCAGAGTCAGAGAGATGGCGTCTAAACCACTGAGTCAAAAACTGCATTAAACAGCCCCTTTAGAGGTTCATTGAACCTGTTATTCCATATAATTAATGCGAAAACGCAGACACTTGTGAAAACAGCCCCAAGATGCTAGCTTCCATCGTCCGCTTGCAAAATGATTGCAACTGAATGATAACAATGAAACTGCCTTTATTTTAAGCTTCTACCAGGAAAGACTGAGATGAAAAAAATATTGCTCTCCTCTGTGGCGATGATGATTCTATCATCACCACTGATGGCCGGGGGCTATAAAATCCCGGAACAGTCTGTCAACTCCACCGCCCTCTCCGCCGCCTATGTCGCCAACGCCCACGGTGCCGATGCAGCCTATTACAACCCGGCGGCCATGGTGTTCAATGAAGACCGCAGCCTGCTGGAGGCCAATATTTCATACATTCAGCTGACCCCTATCGACTTTAATGGTTCCGCTTTTAGCGAAACATTCAAGGATGAGACCAACAGAGAGCACTTCATTATCCCCACCTTCCACTACAGCAGCCCGGCTCTGGGCAAGATGCGCTTTGGCCTCTCGCTGGTTGCACCTGCCGGTCTCACCAAGCGCTGGGGCGGCACAGCGGAAGCCTCCGCAGAAGAGTTTACCCTGAAAACCTATGAGGCCAACCCCACCGTTGCCTTTCAACTGCATGATTCACTCTCTGTGGCCGCAGGTTTCCGGGTGGTCTATAGCAACGGTGTGGTAAAAAGCTCCTCTTCTGCTGCTGCGGTCGCGCCTGTTGGCAGGGATCTGGAAGGGGACTCTATCGACTACGGCTATAATCTGGCAATACTGGTTCGACCTGCTGACAACCTCTCCCTGGCTGCAACCTACCGATCAAAGATATGGCTTACCATTAAAGGTGATGCCGATCTGGACTATCCAGCAGCCCCTGCACTCAACTACTCTGGCAGCGCCAAGGTTGATGTACCCATACCCGCCGCCCTGAACCTGGCCGCTGCCTACACATTCAACAACAGAACCACAGCTGAAATCGTCTTTGAGCGCACCTTCTGGTCTATCTACAACGACCTCGATTTTGACTACAACCGCACATTCTCCACTGGCCACCCTTTTGCATCCTTTGATGCTCCGGGGATAAAAAACTGGGTCAACAGCGACAGCTATCGCCTGGGTGTTACCCATCAACTCAACAGGGAGTGGTCCCTGCTGGCAGGATTTGCCTACGACGAAACCCCCATCAAAAAGCAATATGTTGGTTTTGATCTGCCCGACTCTGATGCCATCATGTTCTCGCTGGGCGCCAAACATAGATACAGTGATTCGCTCACTATTGGCGGGTCATTTCTCTACAACCGCAAAAAGGAGCTGAAACTGGATGCGGACGACGGGAATATCAAGGGCGGCGGCGGTATTACCGGCAAATTTAAGGATGCCTCGGCCATCTTTATCACGGTTGGGGTTGAGTACAGGTTCTAACCTACCTTTTTCGTAGAAGGTAATAGAACCTGCCCGCCTCTTCACGGGATTCTAGCAACTCATTACCGCTGTTTTTGATAAAGGCGGGAAGATCCCTGGCCGTACCCGGATCGGTGGCAATCAGATGCAACACCTGGCCTGACGCCATACCCGCCAGCGCCTTGCTGGCACGTAGTGTAGGCAGTGGACAGCTCAGACCGGAGAGATCCAGCTCTTCATCACAATCAATCATGGGCAATACTCTTTAATCTCTTTTCAATAGAGCGGATTCGCCGCTGTGCAAGCTCTATCCCCAGCTTTGCACCTTGATGGCCCTCAGCCAGCAGATCACGGGCGGCAACATCGTTCATACCCAGCAGTGCCAACCTTAGCCGCTGGGCGGCAACCTTGGCCTCATCAGGCCACAATACAGCGCAAACCAATAGAAAATGCTGGAACCGCCCAGCCTGTTGTTGCGCCTTCACACGCTCTAAAAGCTGCAACAGGCATCTGGCCTCCGCGGTCTCTGCTGCCACAAAATCCGGCCCCAAACGAACCACCAGATCCAACAGATCGCTGCACCCTTTTTCAGCACGCAGTCTGTTGCAGAGCACCTCTGTCGATACCACTATTTTAGCTGCAGGGTAGAGCGCTGCCGCAAAGCGAACAGCAAGTTCATCACTCTGCTCAGCCACCTTGTGCAGTGCAGCAAAGGGTGTTGAGTCACCATTAGTTGCCGCAGCCAGCTCAGGGATCAGCCGGTCAAGCGCCCCGCACCGGAGCAGCACCTCAAAGAATAGCCAGGGTTGTGGCTCCAGCAGCGCCTTGCGCATCTCTTGCCAGATGCGCTCCGGCCGAAGATGTTGCAGATCGCTTGACCGTGCCATCTGCTGCAGCAAAACCTGAGTATCCGGGGCAACCTCAAAACCCAGCTCCCCCAGGTGGGCAGCGAATCGTGCCACTCGAAGCAGCCGCACCGGATCTTCCACAAAGGCGGGGGTGATATGTCGAAGCTGCCGCGCCTCTAAATCCCTCTGCCCACCAAAGAGGTCAATGAGCTGCCCCTTTTCATCTTCAGCCAACGCATTGATAGTGAGGTCACGCCGAGCCAGATCCTGCTCCAGAGTGACTGTTGGAGAGGCATCCACCTCAAACCCTTTATACCCGGTGCCAGTCTTGGTTTCAGTGCGAGCCAGCGCATACTCCTCCCCGGTTCCAGAGTGCAGAAAGACCGGGAAATCGACATCTGCGGCACGGAATCCGGCATCCAGCATCTGCTGCCCTGTTGCACCAACGACCACCCAATCGCACTCATGCACAGGCAGTCCCAATAGCTGGTCGCGCACAGCTCCACCGACAAGATAGGTTTTCATTTTGGCTGGCTGAAGGTTAAAAATTCAGCCCAGTATAGATAGGAAATGGATCTATCGGAAGCGGACAGGTCAATGGCGAACGGTTTCAAAACGGAAGGGGGCGGCATAAACACCATCCCGGGTCGTTATCAGCACGGTAGCCTCCCAGACCATGCGATCGACAACACAGACCGCCAGGGTTCCCATACCTGAATACTCACCTTCGGCATCCCGCTGCAGCTGCGGCCGGTTGAACCCCATATTCATACCCAGTCCGCGAAAATCAACAGCCACCCCCTGCGCCTGCAAACTCTCTATTTGAACTTTCAGTTGCAGCGGCTTCAGACCCACGATGGGGTGCGGCATAATCGAGAAGACCACCCGACCACCATCCGGAAAATGGGATTCACAAGCCGCCTCCTGCAGGTCACAACGGCTATCCAGCGCGGCTGTTGCCACGATATCCTTTGGTACTTGCTGCCAGATCTGTAGGCCACCAACCCCAACAACCGCAACCAGTATGAACGCAGTTACGCCCATCCAGATTTTTTGTGCCACGGCCAAGGCTCAGATTTTACAGGGTAAATTTATTACGCCGCACCGTGAAGGTGGCCTTGACTTCAGTGCCATCAGCAAAGGTTAGATTCATCTCGACCTGGTCACCCGCCTTCAGCGTTGATTTAGGCCTCATCAGCATCAGGTGATAGCCACCCGGCTTAAATTGCAGCGTGCTCTCAGCAGGGATTTCAACCGCTTTTGCATGGGACATCTTCATCATCCCCATTGCGGCATCATGTTGAGTATGGTGAATCTGAACGCTCTTGAACGCATCGCTGCTCACACCCGTCAGACTCACTGGCTTGGCAGTGCCGTTTTTCAGTGTCAAATAACCGGCCTGCGCGCTCACATTTGGCGGTGCTTCGGCAATCCAGGCATCACTGACCTCAACCCCGGCTTTGGCATATCCCGCCAGCATGAAGGTACAGAGCAGCACAGAGAGTGACGGACAAAACCGCCTGATAGTCATTGACACAAAAGACATATAACGCACCTCGAAAGGGTTAAAAGTATAAAACACTGAAAACCAACCCGGTATGTGGCAAAACGACACGCCCGGTAAATGATTGCAGCGTTCCGGTATGAATATGCGAGAATACACGGTTTTTCCCCTCAGCCAAAACAGTCGATCGATGCCAGCCGCCCCACCCAACCCACTACACCCTGCTCTTCCAACCTCGTCCAACGAACGGCTCCAGTGGGGTCAGCTCTATGGCAGCAGCACCGCTCTGGCAATTGCCTCTGCCGCCAAGAGTGGCTCAGGGCTCACCCTGGTCATCGCTGAAGATGCCCAATCGGCCACCGAGCTGGAACAGGAGCTGGCCTTCTTTTTAGGGCAGGAAGCGCTGCCCATTCTGAATTTTCCCGATTGGGAGACCCTGCCCTATGACATCTTTTCACCTCTGCCCGAGCTGGTCTCACAACGGCTGCTGATACTCTATCGGCTCTCCAGCATCCGCAAGGGGCTGCTGATTGTCCCGGTCAGCACCCTGCTCCAGCGCCTGCCGCCCTGCAGCTATATCCATGCCAACAGCCTGCTGGTTGCCACCGGCGAGCCACTTGTTTTGAGCGAGATCCGCCGGCAGCTGGAGTCTGCCAGCTATCAGTGTGTCTCCCAGGTGATGGCGCATGGTGAGTTTGCCGTGCGCGGCTCACTGCTCGACATCTTTCCAATGGGCAGCCCGCACCCCTTTCGCATCGATCTGTTCGACGATACGGTGGACAGCATCCGCACCTTCGACCCGGAGAGCCAGCGCTCGATCACAAAGGTGACGCAGATCGAGATGCTGCCCGCCCGCGAGTTCCCACTCAACGAGGCGAGCATCGAACAGTTCCGCCAGGCCCACCGCACCCGGATCGAGGGCGATCCACAACGCAGCCTGATCTACCATGAAGTGAGCGAAGGCAACGCCCCCGGCGGGCTGGAGTATTATCTGCCACTCTTTTTTGAGCAGACCGCCAGCCTATTCGACTACCTGCCCGAACAGTGTCTGACCATCGAGATCGGACAGGCGCGCAGCCATGCCACCCAGTTCCTGCAACAGGTCGAGGCGCGTTACGAACAGCGTCGGCACGATACCGAGCGCCCGATCCTGGAGCCGGCAGAGATCTACCTCACTGCAGATGAGCTGGCCGCCCGGCTCAACCAGGGCGCCTCCATACAAATTGAAAAGCATGAGATACCCGCCCGCCGCAAGGGCTACGCCGGTTTCCACAACTTCGGCACCGCAACCCTGCCACCACTGGGGTTGCAAGCACGTGCGACACAGCCAGCCGCTGCCCTGCAGGCCTTCATCGCCAGTCAGCCGGGGCGCATACTCTTCATCGCCGAGAGTGCTGGCCGTCGCGAGATGCTGCTTGACACCCTGCACGGCTTCGAGATCGAGCCTGCCCTGCTGGATAGCTGGCAGGCCTTCCTTGCCTCCGATGCCCCGCTGGCACTGACCGTCTCACCACAGGAGCAGGGGCTCTGGCTGAAGCATGCCGGCCTAGTCATCATCACCGAGACACAACTGCTGGGCGAACGGGTACGGCAGGAGCGCCGCCGCAAGGTCTCTGAATCCGACCCGGATCAGATCATCCGCAACCTGACCGAGCTGCACATCGGCGCTCCCGTGGTGCACGAAGATCACGGTGTGGGGCGCTACCTGGGGCTGCAATCCCTGAATGTGGGAGGGATGGAGACCGAATTCCTTACCCTGGAGTACGCCAGGGGCGACAAGCTCTATGTACCGGTCTCCTCACTGCACCTGATCAGCCGCTACTCCGGTGCCTCGCCAGAGAAGGCGCCACTGCATCGACTGGGCGGCGAACAGTGGGAGCGTCTCAAACGCAAGGCCAGCGAACGGGTGCGCGATGTCGCCGCAGAGCTGCTGGAGATCTACGCCCGGCGCGCCGCCAACCCTGGTTTCGCCTACCCGCAGCCGGGTGATGAATATGCCACCTTCGCTGCCGCCTTCGAATTTGAAGAGACACCCGACCAGGCGCAGGCAATCGAAAGCGTACTGGCCGATATGGCCGCGCCCCATCCAATGGATCGCGTGGTCTGCGGCGATGTTGGCTTCGGCAAGACCGAGGTCGCCATGCGCGCCGCCTGCTGCGCGGTGCAGGGGGGGCGGCAGGTGGCAGTGCTGGTACCCACCACGCTGCTGGCCCAGCAGCACTACCAGAACTTTGCCGACCGCTTTGCCGACTGGCCGGTGCGGGTCGAGTCACTCTCCCGTTTCCGTAGCGCCAAACAGCAGCAAACGGTGCTTGCCGGGCTGGCATCCGGCCAGGTGGACATCATCATCGGCACCCACAAGCTGCTACAGCCCGACGTCAAATTCAAGCGACTGGGGCTGGCCATCATCGACGAAGAGCACCGCTTCGGCGTACGCCACAAGGAGCGGCTGAAGTCACTGCGCAGCGAGGTGGATCTGCTCACCCTCACCGCCACCCCAATCCCGCGCACACTGAATATGTCAATGGCCGGACTGCGTGATCTCTCCATTATCGCCACCCCCCCGGTCGGCCGCCACCCGATCAAAACCTTTATCAGCCAGTGGAACGATACCCTGATTACCGAGGCCTGCCAGCGTGAGATCAAACGCGGTGGTCAAGTCTATTTTCTGCACAATGAGGTGCAGACCATTGAGAACACCACTGCCCGCTTGCAGAAGCTACTGCCGCGCGCGCGGGTGCAGACCGCACACGGCCAGATGCGGGAGCGGAAACTGGAGCAGATCATGCGTGACTTCTATCACCAGCGCTTCAACATCCTGGTCTGCACCACCATCATCGAGAGCGGCATCGACGTGCCCAGTGCCAACACCATCATCATCAACCGCGCTGATAAACTGGGGCTGGCTCAGCTGCATCAGCTGCGTGGCCGGGTCGGGCGCTCTCACCACCGCGCCTACGCCTATCTGCTCACCCCACCACCCAAAAGCATGACACCCGATGCCAAAAAGCGGCTGGAGGCGATCGAATCACTGGAGGAGCTGGGTGCCGGTTTCACCCTCGCCACACACGATCTGGAGATTCGCGGAGCCGGCGAGCTGCTGGGCGACGATCAGAGCGGACAGATCCACGAGATCGGCTTCACCCTCTACACCGACCTGCTGGAGCGGGCCGTAGCGGCGCTGAAGGCGGGACGTCAGCCTGAGCTGGATCGACCACTGGATCACGGTGCCGAGATCGACCTGCAGCTGCCAGCTCTGCTGCCGGAGGATTATCTACCAGACGTACACTCACGGCTGGTGCTCTATAAACGCATTGCCAGTGCCAAAACGAAGGCAGAACTACGCGAACTGCAGGTGGAGATGATCGACCGCTTTGGCCTGCTGCCGGAACCGGCCAAATTCCTGTTCGGCATCACCCAGCTGAAGCTCAAGGCGCAACCCCTGGGCATCCGCAAGATAGAGGTGGGGCCGGAGAGTGGCCGCATTATCTTTGATGAGACGCCAAAGATTGACCCGATGCACCTGATCCAGCTGATTCAGTCCCGCCCCAGGGAGTTCAAACTGGACGGCAGTAACCGGCTGCGGTTCTATGACGACTTTTCTGACCGCAACCAACGCATTGAACAGATCACCAACCTGCTCGACCTGATCTCTGACAGGCAGTAAACTGCCCGCTATGAAACTGAAATCCCGCCACTGGTTAGCCCTCCTGCTCTGCTGCACACTCCCTGCCACCCCATCCCTGGCGAAGAAGGCGCAGCCCTGGTATGAGGTTGAGATCATCATCTTTACCCGCGACGTTCAGCCCGACAGCCTGGGTGAGATGTGGCCCAGCAACCCCGGCACCCCTGACTTTGGGCGTGCCAGGCCACTACAGGCAGATCCCGCAGATAAGATCCAGCCCATTGGAACCACTATCAAAGGTGGCATTGATGATCTCAACAGCGATACAAATCTCAACCTGCCCACTGTGTCAGCAGATGAAAACAATACCGCAGCAGAGAGCCACGAACTGATTGAAGCGTTACCCACACCCGGCGAGCTGCCAGCACTGACAGGGCCCAAGCCATACGCGCTGCTCCCAGAGGAGGAACTCAGGCTGAAGAGGGAATTCAGCCGTCTTCAGCGAAGCCCTGGCCTGCACCCCGAGATCCACCTGGCATGGCGTCAGCCGGTCAGCAGCCAAAAAAAGGCGCCACTTCTTTATCTGCAAACCCCTTATGCAGCAGAGCAGGACAAAACAGAGGTTGAAAAAGAGAGAGTGGCCGAACTCGCCACAGGGATGGGAATATTCAACGGGTCTGGGCTGGTTACCACCGCAGAACCGCCCGACCTGGAAGGCACGATACGCATCAGCGTAAGCCGCTACCTGCATGTTGAACTGGATCTGCTCAGGCGGATCAGGGCCGCAGCATCTTACTCATCTTACGAGCAATCCTTTGAGGGTGGCTTTACAGCGCAGGCGCAACCGTATAACCGCTATCGGATGCAGGCGCATCGACGCATGCGCAGTGGCGAGTTGCACTATATCGACCATCCATTAATGGGCGTTTTGATAAAAATCACCCCTTATGAGTTACCGATTCCCGCCGAACCCGTGGAACCGGAAGCAACAGCACCAACCCATCAGGTTGAGGAAGCAAACACAGCGGAACCCGATGCAACAGCGGCCGAGCAGGAGCCAGTCACTACCCCGCCAGAACCTGGGGTAACCCGATCCATCATAGAGATACCCGCGCGCCAGATTGAATCCGAGAGCCGCTAAGGGACAATAATACCCGTCGTCACCAGAGCCGAAAGCGCGCCTGCTCCAACAATCAGTATCATTGAAACAATGCCCAGCGCCCAGGGAGACATCAATCTTTTTCCAATGGAGGTTTTCTCTAGCTTATTGAAATTCATATGTTTTTACCTTGGTAATTTACTGGTTATCCAGAACATGCAAGGCTAAGAAGTCCTCTGCCTCGCCACGCTGTCCCGGATAAAATAGGTAATAAAATTAAGCGCATTGGCATCCAGTTTCGAAAACTCAACGCCATGATAACAGGCTGGCTGGCTCTCTCTCGCAGGGGCTTTGTTAATATGGCGAATGGTGCAGGGGAAAGTCAGCGTATCCGCTGTGGATTTGTGCTGCACATCAATGCAGAAAAAATCACCCACCTTGCCCAAAGGCTGCTCCGAGACCAGGCAGGCCCCCAGTGGGCTGATGTCCAGCATGGCGACCGAGCGCATCTCTGCGCCATCCTGCATCTTCAGCACCAGCTGCGACTCGCTGATCCGGGTTCGCTGGGCACGGCGCAATATCACCCCTTGTATCCCTTTTGGAAACCGCAGGTGCATATATTGGTAGGGCTGATCACATACACGCACGATCTCCGTCTCAAAGGCGTAGGTGGAATCGCCCGATGCAATGCGTGCCTGGTAAGCCATCCCGGCAACCAGCTTAACGGCAGCCCGGTTATTCAGCGGCTGAGATACCAGCAGGCTCTCACCCGGCATATACCCAATCAACTGCACATCAAAGCCGCCCCTGGAGTTTTGAGCAACAGGTTGCAGGTTTAGCAGGGTGCCCACACTAAGGCTTGGGGGTAATTTATTCATGCGCATTCACAACGGCCGACCATGGTCACGCATTACAGCTTAATCAAAAAACAGACGGCGAGCCAGTTATTAATGCCGCTGACCCGCATCGGCTATGTTGCAGGCATGTTTTTATTACCCCATTCAAATCAATATCTTAACTTTTGATCTATACTTGAGCACAAACCGCTGGCAGAATTTAATTGTGGTCACCGATACCGCCAAATGGGTATAATCGATCGTTTCAGACTCGCTACATCAAGGCTCCGACAATTAACATGTTACGCATACTCTTAGTTGTACTGATAGCTTTTATAGCCACACCCGCCACAAGCGGTGAACAAGAAGCCCTGAATGAGGCTAAAACCCTACTGGAGCAAGGCTATCCAGACAGAGCGATAAAGCAGCTTGACGGGTTTCTGGCATCCAACCCTGAGCATGCCGAGGCGCGCTTTCTTAAAGGTCTGATCCTGGTCAATCAGGATCAACTGGAAGCGGCGATCAAGATATTCGAGGCGCTCACCAAAGACTATCCGGAACTGCCAGAACCTTACAATAACCTGGCTGTATCCTACTCGGCACTGGGGCGGTTCGATGATGCCCGCAAGGCGCTGCAATCTGCCATCACCACCCACCCAAGTTATGCCACAGCGCATGAAAACCTTGGCAATATCTACGCCATGATGGCCGCTGACGCCTACAACCACGCGCTGTCACTGGACAAGGAGAATGCTGCCGCACGCGACAAGCTGGCACTGATGAGTGAGCTTTTCTCTGTTGGCACAATCAATAACGCATCACATCAATCCGCAACAGCCGCCTCCACCCCAGCCACTGAAGCTCAGCCTGCACCCGCAGCGCAGGCAGCTGCACCGGCTATCGAGGAGGAAGACTCTGAGCTGGCCATGCTGATGGAGGATGACTCCGATGGGACAGAGGGCTTGTCCGAACTTGAGCAGGGCATTCTCTCCACCGCACATCAATGGGCGCAGACATGGTCCAGCAAGGATGTCGCAGGTTACCTGAGCCACTACCACGCCACATTCAAGCCATCACGCGGCCTCTCTCGAGCTGCCTGGGAGCAGCAGCGCAAACAGCGCATTGCCAAACCTCGTTTTATCGAGATCGAGGTGCTGGATCCTGAAATTACCGTGATAAGCGAGGACGAAGCCCGGGTTGAGTTTTTGCAGACCTACCGCTCAAACACCTATAGCGATGAGAGCAGAAAGTATCTGCGCATGAAAAGAGATGGTAACGATTGGAAGATTGTTAGAGAAGTATCACTTCAATGAGATTGAGTGCTGTTCGCCTCTCCATTCTGATTGGTTGCCTCTGGTCACTGCACGCGGGCGCCGCACCTAAGGTAGAGCACCCCCATCAGCTCCAGCTCAAGGAGGAGAGACTGCTGATGGATACTCTCGGCCATATTCGCAACCATCATCTGGATGCAGCACTGCAAAGCATTGAAACACTGGTGGAGCTAAACCCAAAGTTCCACCTGGCTCAGCTGGTATATGGCGATCTGCTGTTGGCAAAGAGCCAGCCAATAGGTGAGTTTGGCAATCTTTCACTAAAGACCAGAGGTCGCATCAACGAGCTGCGGGACGAAGCCCGAAGCCGCCTGCGCAGCCACCTCTCGCAACCCCAGCAAGGCACCCTGCCAGCCAATATGCTGCGCCTGTCGGCCGACCAGAAGCGGGTCATCGTGGTCGATCTGGAGATGTCGCGCCTCTATCTGTTTGAAAATGACAACGGTACCCCCCGCCTGCTGGCAAATTATTATGCCTCCATCGGCAAAAATGGCACCGCCAAACAGGTGGAGGGCGACCTGAAAACCCCGATTGGGGTCTATTTCATCTCCCGGCATATTCCCGGCAGCGAGCTCCCCGATCTTTACGGTGCCGGCGCCCTGCCGATTGATTACCCAAACCCGTGGGATCACCGGCTGGGGCGCACAGGCTATGGCATCTGGATTCATGGCGTCCCCAGCGACACCTACAGCAGGGCTCCACGCTCCAGCGAAGGCTGCGTGGCACTGGCCAATGCAGATTTTGAATCGCTCATCCCTCTTATTGATATTGGAAAAACCCCTGTCATCCTGGCTGACAGGGTAGATTGGCAGCCCCCCTCGCACATCGAGCAGCAGCGTAAAGAGATTGAGGAGGCCATCGAGAAGTGGCGCAGGGATTGGGAGAGCCGCAATATTGCGCAATATGCAGCCAATTACTCCCCGTCATTTAAAGCCGAAAATCGTGACTACGAGAGCTGGGTGGCACGTAAAGAGACCATTAACAGGGGAAAGACCCAGATCAATATCCGGCTCACGGGCCTCAGCATCTTTTCAGATCCGGGCGAGGAGGGGCTGGCTGTCGTACGCTTTAGCCAGCGCTACGAGAGCAACAACTACAGCGGTGGTGCATACAAACGCCAATACTGGAAACGCGAAGGGGATGGAGTATGGCGAATTGTCTATGAGGGCACAGAGAAGACCAACACGCCGCCATTAGCCAGAAACCAATAGCCTTTATGCTGCGATGAGCGGGCAGAACCTGGGTGTAGATCAGTTCTTGCGCGACGGCTCTGTCTCTTCCATATCCTGCATAAAGGCCTGCAACCCCTTGTAAACGGGTGGCGTATCCTTGGGGATATTATTTTTTACCCACCGGATCAGATCTATCCAGATACGCCGGATCTCTTTTGACCGCGGCATAATCCCGGCGTGCTTTAGCTCAATCGTCACCACCGGGATATTTTTTTGCAACCCTGCATAGTTGCCCAATGAGCCAGGGTAAGTCCCCAGCAGATTCAGATGGAGTTTCCCCAGTTTCCTGGGGCCTTTGGGCGGCCCGTCAAAATCCACTACGCCATAGGGGGCATGGACGGCGACAATCACATCCGGGCGAAAACGTTCGATCTCTTTTGCCAGCCAGAAACTTTCAGGCTCACTCAGTGCAGATGGGCCGGGATAACGTCTTGGATTACGCCCCGTTCGCCCTACCCAGTAGCTCTCCAGCGCATTGGCCTCCCAATCGGGCGCAGGGAAATTCCGGTTGAGATCGACGCCATTGGCATTGACCCGCAATGCACGGCTCGTTTGAAACAGCCCATCTGGATTGAGCAGCGGAACCACTTTCCAGTGAAACAGGCCGGAGTGATACTTATCCAGAATGCGCATCCACCTGAAGACGATGCTGATGGAGCTAAGCTCATCCGCATGGATCCCTCCCACAAGCAGCACACGTGCTCTGGGCTTTTTGGGTGGGCGTGGGGGGTAGGTTTTCTCCAGAATCGGGCGGCCCTCTACCGAGAGCTGCCCCGTGGTTACCAGGCCATTGTTGTAGCCGCAGTCGCGCGTATAGACCGAGGCCAACCGCTGGGCAATCTGCAAACAGGCCTGCTGCGCCAAACGGGCCTCCGCATAGCTATCCTCTTTTTCAGTCGCATCCACTGTTCCTGCCAGCAGCAGCGCCATAATCGCAGCCCAGACTTTTTTTATATTTGACATTTTGTAACTATCCAGCACCCCTAATAGCTCATTTGTAACGGTTCAGGTTGCCCCTGAAATCCGTCAATTCAAGGCGAAAACCAAAAGCAGGCGCTTTAGACAATGTGAGTTTACAAATGTAAGTGATCATTTTTTAACGCAGAAACACCCAAAATACGGGCATAAATGGCGGGCTTCAGGGGTGAGCTGAATCGTTACGACATTTTTCCATTGCAAGCTGCCTTTATGCCAAAGCAGCTTGGAGGCCACTGTATTATTTGGCGCACCGAAAACCGACATCCCGAAAGGCATCGGTCGGGATGCCTTTTTCGCGGTGCGTGGTGGAATAATAGAGCGGCAGGTTGTAGTGACCCATCCCGCCCCATCCGCCACCGCGTATCACTTTGTAACGCTCACCGTACTTGGGATCTTTATGGCTCTCACCACCCGGATAGGCTTTATACCAGTCATCCACCCATTCCGCCACATTGCCGGTCATATCATAAAGGCCATAGGGGCTCTTTCCCTCTTCGTAGGAGCCAACCGCTATCACGCCACCAAAATTGGACTGGTTGTTGGCTTTATCCAGGCTGTACTCATTCCCCCAGGGGAACTCCCGGCCATCAATACCTCTGGCTGCCTTCTCCCACTCGGCCTCTGTGGGTAGCCGTTTGCCTCTCCAGCGACAGTACGCCGATGCCGCATACCAATGCACGGTATGCACCGGGAAGTGCTCCTCCCCTTCTGCATAGACTCCATTCTCCCAATACGCTGGCGGAGGTATCCTTACCCGCCCCTGCATGGCCGCTACAAATTCACTGTACTGCTGGTTGGTAGTCTCATATTTGTCGATAGCGTATGCTTCCAGCGTCACCGTGCGCCTGGGCCTCTCATTCAGGTAATAGGGGGTACTGCCAAACCTGAGACCCATCGCATCCTTGTCCACCTTGTCGCTGCCCATAATAAAGTCACCGGCAGGGATGTAGACCATATCATCGGGAGTCGATGGCACCTCTTTTATCTGCTCCTCCCTACCTGCATCTGCTGGCGGCTCTCCGCCCGGTGCTGCAAGCAGCCTGACATAGGCCAGCACATCCCGTAGCCCAGCATCATTTAGCACTCCTTTCCATGCAGGCATATACATGCGGGAGTCGGGATCACGAATGATGCCCTCTTCAATACTCTTCATCAGCTCGGCATCGCTTCGATCCATTCGCTCGCTCGTCACAAAATCAATTGGCTTTGGCTCCACTGCAATAGTGATGGCACCATCCCCCCGACCCTTCTTGCCATGACAGTAGAAGCAATACTTCGTATAGAGTGCCTCGCCATTGTCCAGGTTGGCAGCCCGATCCGGTGCAGCATAAACCAACGGATTGAGACTTAAGGCTGCCACCACACTACAGGCTGCCACCTTCAGATTCAGAGCCCCTTTTTGGGTGAACAAAGCCCTCAACCCGGTTACCTCTTTTCTCTTGTTTAAAACCATCGGTTCAGTCTCTATCCTCTCTGTTTACATCTTGAACACAGCGAAAGCCAAAGCTGAAATTCTTTGTCATCGGGTGAAAGAAGATGCGGTTATAGGTCGGCGCACTGATGCCGCATCGGTAGTAGGTGCAGTCATACCAGGAGCCACCCTTCACCACGCGGTAGGTCTCTCCCTCATTGAGATCCTTATGCGTATTGCCCGGATAGGCCTTGTACCAGCTCGCCGTCCACTCAAAGGCATTGCCTGCCATATCATAGAGACCATAAGGGCTTCTGCCATTTTCAAAAGAGCCCACCTTCATCGCCTTGCCAAGCCCATACTGGGGGGTATTGCCCTTGCTCTTGTCGAACTCATCACCCCATGGAAAGACCCTGCCATCCGTGCCTCTTGCCGCCTTCTCCCACTCATATTCGGTTGGCAGCCGTTTTCCGGCCCACTCACAATAGTCGCTGGCATCCTGCCAGCTGACAAAGACAACCGGGTAATCCTCCATCCCTTCCGGAATATCATTGTTACTCTTTACCCAGTCATCTGGTAGACGGTGCCCGGTAGCTTGAACAAAGCGCTTGTATTTGGCATTGGTCACCTCATAGAGATCGATGTAATAGTCCGGCAGATATTTTTTGTGCGCCGGTCCGGATTTTGGCCACCAATCATCCGTCCCCATAGTAAACTCACCCGCCGGCACCAGCACCATATCTTCAGGAGCCTTATGCTCAACACTGACCGGGGGAGATAAGGGCGCTGCCTTTGCCAGGGCAACCTTGTAGACCCTATCCTCTGCTGACACCTTGTAACGCTCATCAATCTCCAGAAAACGCTGACTATAATCTGCATTATGGCACCGCAGGCACTCGGTATCGGTTGTGTAGTTTATGGCAGGACGCTGCTGCTGCGCATGGCAGAGGGCACAGTTTGGCTGACCGGTTTCCAGATAGTCTGCAATCCGCTCCTGCTGGATCTCCGCCTCCGATTCAACCGGAAAAGGCAGCTCTGCCGCCTCTCCGTTCTGCACCGCAGAGGCAGCGGCCACAGAGATCAAAATGACGAATGAACAAAGCAGCAAAAGGCATCTGCCCGCAAAAAACGTCACAGCCCTGCTTGTACAGGGTACAGCTGGTTTCAATATCAAAATCAAACCTATAACTAGAGGAAAATCAAAGATTTTTATTCTGCTTAGCGGCAACGCCCATGTCAAGGAACTGGAGGAAGATACCCTCACTCAATAACAGCCAAAAGCTCCCCCACAGTTAACTTTAGCCCCTTCCTGCCTGTTTTCCATATAAAATAGTCACTTCATGGTTTAACCTGGCGGCTGCCCGAGAACTCGGACAGCCTTCTAGATTAATCAGCCTCTTCTCCACCTGACAGACCCAACACCATGCCTGATACCTCCCCCGGCCTCTTCTCTTACCGCAAATTCTGGGCGCATCGCTTTGGCGCCGCCCCTGTGTTGCCCATGTCAAAAGAGGAGATGGATCAGCTGGGTTGGGACAGCTGCGACATTATTCTGATCACAGGCGATGCCTATGTTGACCATCCCAGCTTCGGCATGGCGCTGATTGGCCGCCTGCTGGAGGCGCAGGGGTTCCGGGTCGGCATTATTGCCCAACCGGACTGGCAGGAGAGCCACGCCTTCCAGAAACTGGGGCGTCCAAACCTCTATTTTGGCATCACAGCGGGCAACATGGACTCCATGGTCAACCGCTACACGGCGGACAGGCGCATCCGCAGCGACGACGCCTACTCACCCGGCGGGGAGGCCGGCCAGCGGCCAGACCGCGCTGTCATCGTCTACTCGCAACGAGCCAAGGCGGCCTACAAAGGGGTGCCGGTCATCATTGGCGGCATCGAGGCGAGCCTGCGGCGCATCGCCCACTACGACTACTGGTCTGACAAGGTTCGGCGCTCCATACTCCCAGACTCCAAGGCCGATATGCTCCTCTTTGGCAATGCTGAGCGCGCCATTGTCGAGCTCTCTCACCGGTTGGCCAGGGGTGAAAAGATCAGCAACATGCAGGATATTCGGGGCAGCTGCATCATGTGCAACGGCATACCCGATGAGTGGATGGAGATCGACCACACCTCGCCCGATGGCCCGGTTCCCATTGTCAAACCACCCAACCCCTATGCAGCCAGGCCCGAATGCGGCAACAGTGCCAATCTGGAGGCCACGCTGTCCATTCAAAAGCAGCAGCCTGCCGGCAGCGATCCAGCCCGTACCGTACTGCGGCTTCCCTCATACGATCAGGTGGCCAGTGACAAAACCCTCTTCGCCCATGCCGCCAGGATCGCCCATCTGGAGACCAACCCCGGCAATGCCCGCGCCCTGGTGCAGCGGCATGGCCAGCGCGACCTCTGGATCAACCCGCCACCTCTCCCGCTCAAAACCCATGAGCTGGATCAGCTCTACGAGCCACCCTATACCCGCCAGCCACATCCGGCCTATGGTGCTGCCAAAATTCCTGCCTGGGAGATGATCCGTTTCTCCATCAACATCATGCGCGGCTGCTTTGGTGGCTGCACCTTCTGCTCCATCACCGAGCATGAGGGGCGCATCGTGCAGAACCGTTCTGAAGATTCCATCATAAAGGAGATGGAGGCGATTCGTGACGGAACCCCCGGCTTCACCGGCATCATCTCCGACCTGGGCGGCCCCACCGCCAATATGTACCGCCTGCGCTGCAAAGACCCGGCCATAGAGGCGATCTGCCGCAAACCCTCCTGCGTCTACCCAAAGATCTGCAAAATACTGGGGACAGACCATGCCCCGCTGACCCACCTCTACCGCCGTGCGCGGCAGGTGCCGGGGATAAAGCGGGTATTCATTGCATCCGGGCTGAGGTACGACCTTGCGATCCGCTCCCCGGAATATCTGCAGGAGCTGATTACACACCATGTGGGCGGCTACCTGAAGATCGCCCCGGAGCATACAGAGGCCGCACCACTGGATGCGATGATGAAGCCCGGCATCGACAGCTATGAGAAATTCAAGCGCGAGTTTGACCGCTACTCCAAAGCAGCCGGCAAGGAGCAATACCTGATCCCCTACTTCATGGCCGCTCACCCCGGCTCCACAGATCGGGACATGCTGGAGCTGGCCCTCTGGCTGAAAAAAAACGGTTTTCGACTGGATCAGGTACAGGCCTTTCTGCCCACGCCATTCGCCATCGCAGCCGATATGTACTACACCGGGCAGAACACCCTCAAGCCGATACGCCAGGAGAATACCCCCATCTTTGTCGCCAAGGGGCTGCGCCAGCGGCGTCTGCAAAAGGCCTTTCTGCGCTACCATGACCCTAAAAACTGGCCCATGCTGCGCGATGCACTAAAAGAGATGGGACGGGCAGATCTTATCGGTAATGGAAAACGCCATCTTGTCCCATCCTGGCAGCCGGGCGATAAAAGAGCCGGCTCCGGGGCAAGGGGCAGGACGCCCGTAAAGCGGAAAACAGTGACTAAAAGAGGCCAATCATCCAGGGGGCAGCATCGCCACAGGCCATAAGCTCAGGCTTCAAACAGCAGCTTCAGATACCGCAGCGACCAGAGCAGGAACAGCAGTATCCATAAACCTGCAGAGAGCAGGATCAGGTTCAGGTACCAGGTCGCATCCAGATTCAGGCTCAGGCCACTCAGCGCCCGGATCACCACTACCAGCTGCACCAGCATGAAGAGCCCAATCGTATAGCGGTCGGCTGCGGGCTTGCGCCCGGAGTGGCCCAGAATGATTCTCGAACCAAAACCGAGGGCAATGGTTGTAAAGTAGCCTATCGCAATCAGGTGCAGCGGTGACTGCTCAAAAAACCACGATGTCCCCTCTGTAAAATAGCGTGCCGCACCTTCCAGAAAAAAGAGGAAAAAACCAGCCGGAATCCACATCAGTGCCAGATAGAGTACCCATAGAATAGGCTCCACCTTAAAGAGCGGCAGCCGCCATTTGATGATCTCCAACAGCGTGATGAGCGCCAATAAGAGATCGACCACAAAACCGTATCTGCCCAGCTGCAGAGTCTCCAGCAACACCTTGATCAGCAGCAGCACAAAAACAGCTTCTAGAAAGTAACGACTTTTACAGGCTCGATACCCCTCCACCTTCCCTTCGGTGAAGAAGGGGATCATCTTCTGACTCAAGGTCAACACCACCATAAAGAGGTAGAGGAAAAATCCAATATCTATCGCTGCCCGCTGCACACCCCATCCTGCCACACCCAGCCAGCAGAGCAGGAACAGAAGATGTGAGAGCCCACCCAGGGCAAAGGCCAGCAGTATCCAGTTGGTGTCGTATCGGTTCTCCACCACGCTTTGGCGGTTCGCCGTCATTAACACCCCACACACCATGAGATAGGCCGCAAACAGCCCCACCCCGGCTATGGCCAATAACGACGTTGAACTGTACAGCGACAGGGCAAAGATCAGGGATGAGAGGTTAAGGATCAGAAAAACAGCAAGGTATTGGGCGCGAGGCACCGGAGGGGTAGCAAAAAACCGGGGCGCCATGGTAAACAAAAATGCCGTAAAAAACTGCGTGAATACCATAAACATCATGGCATAGGCGTGATACAGCGGAAGTGCAATCAGCGACGATGCCCACCCGGCATAGTGCGCTGCCAGCAGCCCCATGTAGACGAGGGCATTGGCAATGCCGCCAAGGAAAAAGAGCTTATGAGGTTTGGCGGCGAGGTTTACAAACAGATGATTCATAGAGACAGGGATTGTCAAACGCCAGACACAAAAAAAGCACAGCACCGCTCAGGCAGTGCTGTGCTTTGGATCGTGCGGCTATTGGCAGGTTCCGCAGCAGCTGGCACCCTGAGAGCTGGCATCCTTTGCCCCTTTAAGAGCCGCATCATAGTTTGGCTCGTCGGTAATCTCTGGGACGATCTCTTTGTAGGCGACCCGGCCATCTTTATCCACAACGAAGACCGCTCTGCAGGTGAGTCCTGCCAAAGGACCATCCGCCAGCAGAACGCCGTAGGCATTGGCAAAACCTTTACTTACGAAATCACTGACAACCGTCAGATTATCAATGCCCTCTGTGGTGCAGAAGCGGGTCGCTGCAAATGGCAGATCCATAGAGACCACAATCACCTCAACATCGGCGATCTTTGCTGCTTCCTGATTAAAGCGCCGGGTCTCCGCGGCACAGACCTCCGTATCCAGTGAAGGAACCACTACAATCAGCTGTGTATTGTCGCTGGCTCCACCGACGACCTTGTCCGCCAACCCTTTTGAATTGACCAGGGTGACCTGCGGTGCCACATCACCCGTCTTTATTTCAGTGCCACTCAGGGTGCATGGATTACCTTTCAGTGTAACGGTTGTCATCATTTTCTCCTCATTTGTAAACTAACCATCAGACGCCTTTTTGCACACCAAAAACCTTCGGAATAACCAAATAATCATCTTTATTATCAATCAGATAAATAAAAAGAAATGTTTTGGTGTTGCGGCAAACGATAAGAGACCCGACGCCTGTTCTTATAGCCCTACACCATACCAGCCAGACCAAGTCAGAGCAACCCTTTGGGGCAGGATCAAACCAAGGCCATTAATGTTAAAAAGCGATATGCAGGGCCGTGTCACTGGGCAGGTAGACACGAAAACAGCTCCCTTTCAGATCACCCTGATTTGTCATGCGGATGAAGCCCGTTTTACCATTGGATTGATGCAGCTCAGCCACAATCTGTGAAAAATAGTTGCCTAACCCTGTCGTGCTGCTGGAGAAGTCCACACCTGTGCTGCGGTTTCCCTGTTGTAGATTCTCCTCCAGCATCTGCTCTGGATAGCCGTTCCCGTCATCCTGTACGCTTATCACCAGAAAGCCATCCTCTTCGAATGCCTTGAGCGCTATTTTCGACCGGGTATAGCGAACCGCATTATTGATTGCATTATCGAGCACCCCGTAGACCAGCCCTCTGTCCATTTGGCAGGCCAGATCATCCTGACAATCAATGATCAATTCAATATTTTTATCCTGCAAAACAGCCGCATACTCGGCACCAATATCAGTTAAAAAATCATCAATGTAGTGAAGATCATCTTGCAGTGCAAAATCCTCAGCACCCACTTTATACAAGGCCAACAGCCGTATTAAATTATTATTGATGCGCTTGATCTCATATTTGAAACCACCATATTTTTTACCCGCAATTTCGTCATCTGCCTGAATCGCCTCTACACGATCCAGAAACATCGCAAGGGAGTTTTTAACATCATGAATGGTCAGCGCAAGCGCTGCTTCGAAATGGGTTTTGGATGAGTGGGAAGTCATTTTCTCTCTTGCTATCTTTTTAGCGACTTGAGCATCTTTGTCAGCTCCGCATGGCGTTTGTCCGCCTTACCTGTTCTCTCAACACGATCCAGGTAGCGCCTTGCCTTGCACAGGAGCTGATCGTCTACGCCATTTTTTTTCATCAGCATAATAGAGGCTAACGCAGCATTAAGATTAAATGCCTTGCTGTTGGGCGCCTTCTCGGATGCCTTCTCAAGCAGCTCAAGTGACTCCTCCAACTGACCCGACTCTGCCAGCCGGATGCCCTCTTTATTCAATGCACGCAACTCTTGCGTCGATTTGCTGATGATCTCGGTCAACTCATCAGCGTGACCTGTCCTCTCCCCCACCTCTCTCAGCCTCTCCAGCAGCGCCTCATCATCATGGTTATTCTCTGCCAGGCTGCCAACAATGGCGCTGCCAAGCCTCGCATCGTCAAGTGTCAGCGCGGTTTCAGCGAGTTTCAGCGAGACATCATCCGGAACAGTCCCCTGGTTTTCCTGATATATTTTTTCTGCCTGGCCCAAAAATCTGTTGGCCTCTGCCATCCCGCCTTTACCGGCATGCAGGTCAGCCGTTGCAGTCACAACCTGAAGCAGGTCTACTGCACGCTCTTTCAGTTGGCTCCTGGCCTCTTTCAGGTTGGTTAGCGCCTTGAGTGTATCCCCTCTCTCAAGCAGCACTTCATTCATGCCAAGATACTCCTTGGCTGATTTAAAGCAGGAGTGCGCACCATATTGAATCGCTGACCGATAGGCGCTCGCTGCAATATCCAGCTCTCCATTCTCTTTGGCAAGCTCGCCCAACGCACACTGGCGAGAGATGGTTTTTGGGGAGATTCTCGAAGCCGTTACCAGCTTTTCCTGTGCCTGTATCTTCTCTTTTAGAGCCAAATAACATTTAGCAGACCAGTCATAGGCCTCCATGTAATACTGGTTCTCAGCGATTAATTCATCAAACACCACAACCGCTTTGCTGTAATCTTTCAAATGGTAATGGGCCTGCCCCAAACCAAACCTGGCCCATGGCACCTCTTTCTGTGCCAGTATTTTTTGAAAAAACTCTACTGCTTTTTCATAGCGCTCTGTCTTTAGATAGAAGCTGCCCAACAGCTTGGCTACATCCAGGGTGTAGCGGGACTTGCTGAGCAGCTTCTCCTCAGCAATCTTTATTGCATCCGGGTATCGCTTGTCAAACATCGCCTCATAGATGGCCATCAGCTCCTCTTTTTTCTTGATCGCCTTGGTGATGCGGAGCTGTAGCAGCTCTTTGGTAAACGGTTTTGCAATATAGTCATCTGGCTGACACTCAATCGCACCCAGCACGCGATATCTCTCTGTTTCGGCTGTGATCATTATGAAGATGCAGCTGGGCTTGATCAGGCTCATGTGATAAGCCTCTTCCAATATCTGGTGCCCATCCTTGCCGTCGCCCAGGTTGTAGTCACACAGCACAATGTCGTAGGCGTTGTGCCGAATCTTCTCTATGGCCCCTTTACCATTGCTGGCGAAGTCGGTGTTCTCCTCTCCCAGATCCCGCAGCATGCGGCGTACAGCCAACCGCATGTCAGAAAAATCATCCACAATCAATATCTGGCGCTCATTCTCAGACGCTTGCAATCCAACCCGATCCTTTCGGAATTTGGCCCCTACCAGTATATCGACGCTACTCATATTTTATAATTTCATATAGTTACGAGCTAATACCGCATTAACCCGGAAACCTTCTGGCACATTTTGTGCGTAATTTGCAGCCTGACCTCTTGGCCAGTTAGCGGCCAAAAACAGAAAACCTTGAATCTGGAACACTCTGTTAAACCGTAGCGATGACTGATAGTTTTGGAGGTCATTATAGGGGTATAAAAGCCCTTTCGTTACCAGACCTATTCATGCATCATGTCTCTGCTGCGACAGGCCAGCCACACGACATGGAGACCCAAAATGAAGAGACTGCTGCTTATTTTTATCACCCTGCTTTCACTCGCAACCGCCGTGCAGGCTGGAGTATCCACTGAGGGTATATGGATTGATGTACGCGGCGCTGCCGAGTATCAGCAGGGGTATAAGGACGGTGCCATAAATATCCCGCATACCGAGATTGGAGAGCGAATCCAAAGCGTTACAACGGACAAGGCTGCAACCATACACCTCTACTGCCGCAGTGGAAATCGAGCAGGCATTGCCAAGGCCACGCTTATGCGCATGGGTTACTCCAGCGTCATCAATGAAGGTGGTTTTGCCGATCTGCAGTAATGGCCATCCCGCTGTTCACCAGGCCCTGCTGCCCGTTCCTTACTTCCCATCCCGCGGCAACAGCTTTGGTTTTTTAGACCTGTCTTCATTTGCCCACCTGGCATAATACTCTTTGTGCTTTGATTGAATAGCGGCCATCTCACTCCCTTCTTCACCGGCAGGGGCGGCTATTTTCTCTACCTCTTCACACTCTTTCAGCCTCTCCTTGAAGCGGGCCGAGTAGAGCATGTTGATCGGCATCGGGGTGATCTCAAACCGCCCTATCCACTTTCCCATTATGGGTGCGATGCGAACATAATAGGTCTTGTTGGGCCTTAGCTCCGCTGACAGATAGTCTGCGTTGTTGCCAGCGACCATGAACAGATGTTTTCCCGGCTCCAGCTGGTAAGCGAGCTTTTGCTTTGCCACAAGGGTTCCGATCAGCGAAGGGGTATCTCCTTTGATCTCGAATATGCTGGATTCAATGGCGACGCCAAAGGCTGACGGGCGTATGAACACGACCATTGATTGTCCGCTCTCTGGTGCAACAACAGCCCGCTCAGGTGGCACCACTCGCATATTTTTTACCCCTCCTGCGCACCCGGACAGAAGCAGCACAAGCGGCACTATTATCAAATAGGGTAAAAAACACCCTCTTTTATTTATCATCTTTTTCATGACTATTGCATTGCCTTGTGTATGTTATATTCTGACCCATCAACCCTCCTGCTATCCAACTATTTTTCAAGCCATGCAGCAGCTCCCTTTGGGCATCCGTCTCAACCCGGACATCAGTTTCAGCAGCTTTATTCCCGGCAGTAACGCGCAGGCACTGGCCACTCTTCAGTCTGCTGTTCCGGGGCATGAAAACAGCTTCCTGTTTTTATGGGGCGGCAAAGGCACGGGCAAGTCCCACCTGTTGCAGGCGGCCTGTCACCAGGCAGACACCCTCAATCTGCAGGCAGCCTATATCCCGCTGTTGCAGGCCCACTCCTTTTCCGCAGCCATCTTTGAGGGTCTGGAACAGTTTGATCTGGTCTGCCTGGATGATGTAGAGCAGATTACCGGGTTGCCCGATTGGGAGCAGGCACTGTTTAACCTCTTCAACTACCTGCGCGATAACGGGGCGCGGTTGCTGATTAGCGCCAACTGCAGCCCAACGGCGTTAGAGGTGGCGCTGCCGGATCTGGCTTCTCGCCTCAGTTGGGGGCTAAGTTACCGGCTCTACCCCTTGAGTGAAGATGAGACTATTAAGGCGCTGCTACAGAGCGCAGCCGAGCGTGGCCTGAAGCTGCCCACAGAGACCGCACACTATCTGCTAAAGCACTGCCCTCGGGATATGGGAAGCCTGCTGGAGATTCTGGATCAGCTGGATCGCGCCTCCCTTGCCGCTCAGCGCCGGTTGACCATCCCCTTTGTACGCACTCAGCTGGAGTCGGAGTTGATTGCCGCCCGGCGGCTCCAGACCCAGACATAGCCCACCCCACTCATCACCGTAGTAGCAAATGTAGTCCAAATCAGCCACTCCAGCAGCTCAGGCGGCAGCGCCATGGCTCCCTTGTCCAGCACCACGAACAGCACCAGCATGATCTGCACAAAGGTATTGAGTTTGCTGATCAGACTGGGGGTGGCATCCAGACGTGAGACCTGAAAGTGGTAGGCGGTAGCCCCTGCCACAATCAGCAGATCACGAAACACCACAACCGCGACCAGCCAGTAGGGGATATGCCCCAGCCAGCCCAGGGCAAAGAAGCAGGAGACCAGCAGCACCTTGTCCGCCAGCGGATCAAGATACCCACCCAGGCGACTTTGCCAGCCATAGTGTTTGGCAAGAAAGCCATCCAGCCCATCCGACAACCCCGCAATGGCAAACAGCAGCAGCGTCACCCCGTACCACTCATGCAACAGTCCCCAGACCACCGGGATGGTGATGCATATCCGCAGGACGCTGATCAGGTTGGGGATGTCTTTGGCTTGCATTTCACTGCTAATGCTGTGGAATGTCGCTCAGGGCTGTAACCGATAGCGCAGCAACACCTCTCCGCTATCAACCATCACCTCTGATGGGGGCGCGGGCAAGGTCTGGTCGCTCATCTCTTCCGGGCGGTCGGGAACCAGCATCCTTGAGAGCGAAATGCCCTGCTCCAGCGCGCGCTGTCCGCCGCGAATATGCAGCGCATAGGTGACCGCCTCTGGCTCCACAAACACCAGTGAAAGCTGCTCCACAATATCCTGTCCCGACAGCTGCTTCTGCAGCCGGGCAAAACGGTAGAGATCATCGACCCCTGCCACACGCAGATAGATGGCATCGGTGCTGCTCTCGGTTGCAGAAGGGGCATAGTGGGAGGCCAGCAGATCCATCCCGGCATGGATACCTGCTTCAACCGTCATGGCCAGACTCTCCCCTTCGCTATCCCACAAAAACTCCTTTTTATCCAACAGGAGCATCCAGCCTGCCCGCCACAGCTCCGGCTCAAACTCCACCAGGCGGGCGGTCATAACCGCATCCGGGCCGTAACGTGCCGAGGCGCGCAAGAGGGTATCGGAAAAGCCGCCCCAGAGGTCACTGACCCGCAGGCTGGCCTGATCCTCCAGATCCATCAGCGGGAAGAGAATGGGGACACCACGGGTATCCATGGCATCCAGAAGGGTGGTGTAGAGCTGCTCATCCGAATCGGGCATCACCAGGCTGCGCCGACCATTGCGTTCGGTAGCCAGCCACACCAGGGTTGCGGGTCGCCGACTCCCCCACACTGCCACGCCACGCTCACGCAGCATGCGATTGACTGCTTTCTCATCAAACACGACACGCAGCATACGCGCCTGCCTGGGTAAAACCGGCAAAGCGGGAGCTGGCGCGGTTTCACCGGCCTCTGGTTCCGGCTGCGGCTCGGCAAGAGAGGCCTCCCTCGTCACCATACGGTAGCGATACTGCCGCACATAACGCGGGGCATTACGAATCTCACCCGCCAGTTGCGGATGCTGAACAATCTCCCGGCTCCCCGTAACCTTGACCAGCACTTGGCGAAAGGCCTCAACAATCGCCTTGTTGCGCTGATTCACCTCCTGCCCCTCAGCGGGAACCTCTGCCCCATACAGCCCCGAAACCTGGGCTGAAAATGCGGGTGATGCGACCGTCATCACGATCAGAAGTGACAATACGCCCAGGCTCCAACGCATCAAGGATTCCTTCATGGATAGGATATTCATGTTGGCGCGATTCTAACGTGCCAACCCGCCGCTGTCTAAAATCAGCACAACCGATTCCCCAGCTTCGCCATCATTGATAGAATCAGCCCCCCGAATATCCAAACCTCCCACCGGAGCAGACTGTGGCCGAAACCAAAGATACCGATTCACCCCCTACCCTGAGCTATCGTGATGCCGGTGTCGATATCGACACGGGTAATGCCCTGGTCGAACGCATCAAGCCGGTGGTAAGAGAGACCTTCCGCCCCGGTGTATTGACGGGGCTCGGTGGTTTTGGCGCGCTCTTTGAGCTGCCGCTGGATCGCTACAAGCAGCCAGTGCTGGTCTCTGGAACGGATGGCGTGGGTACCAAACTCAAGCTGGCACTGGCGCTGAACAAGCACGATACCATCGGCATTGATCTGGTCGCGATGTGTGTCAACGATATTATTGTGACAGGTGCAGAGCCGCTCTTTTTCCTCGACTACTATGCCACCGCCCATCTTGAGCTGGACATTGCAACCGATGTCATCAAAGGGATTGCCGAGGGCTGCAAGCAGTCCGGCGCCGCCCTGACCGGTGGTGAAACCGCCGAGATGCCCGGCATCTACCGCGACGATGATTATGACTTGGCCGGTTTCTGCGTAGGCATCGTGGAGAAGGACAAGATCATTGAACCCGCCCGTGTCCAGCCTGGCGATGCGCTAATTGGCCTGGCCTCCAGTGGCCCCCACTCCAACGGCTACTCACTGATTCGCAAGATTCTGGAGGTGAGCCGTGCTGATCTGAATCAAACCATGACGGATGGACGCCCATTGGGAGAGGCGCTGCTCATCCCCACCCGCATCTATGTAAAGCCACTGCTGGCGCTGATCGAGCAGGTTGAGGTGCATGCCCTGGCTCACATCACCGGCGGCGGCCTGCCAGAGAATCTTCCCCGCGTACTGCCCCAGGGCACCAAAGCGGTTATCAACGCCAAATCCTGGCAGCGTCCGGCTCTGTTTGATTGGCTGCAACAGCAGGGTCACGTTGAAGAGTCCGAGATGCTGCGCACCTTCAACTGTGGTGTCGGCATGGTGGTCTGTGTTGCCAAGGCCGATGCAGATCAAACCATCGAGCTGCTCAACAGCCTGGGCGAGCAGGCCTGGCGACTGGGGCAGATTGAGGCCTCTGACAAGGCGGCCTCTATCGAGATCATCTCCTGATGAGCCGCCAGCCCCTCTCTGTTGTTGCATTGATCTCCGGAAGTGGCAGCAATCTACAGGCCATTATTGACGCCACCGCCAGCAATCCTTCCATAAAGGTGGCCGCCGTCATCAGCAACCGTGATGATGCCTATGGCCTGGAGCGCGCCCACGCCGCAGGCATTGAGACCCGAGTACTGAACCACAAACCCTACCCCAGCCGTGAAGCGTACGACCAGGCGCTGATCGAGCTGATCGACAGTTTTCAGCCCGGCCTGGTTATCCTGGCAGGCTTTATGCGCATCCTTTCGCCACTTTTTGTCCAGCACTACCCAGGGCGTCTACTTAATATTCACCCCTCTCTGCTGCCCAAATATAAAGGGCTGCACACCCACCAGCGCGTCCTGGAGGCTGGTGATACCCTGCACGGGGCCAGCGTACATTTTGTAACCGAGGAGCTGGATGGCGGCCCTGTGATACTGCAAGCCCAGGTGGCTGTAGAGACAGGCGATACAGAGGAGAGCCTGGCGGCTCGCGTGCTACAGCAGGAACATATCATCTACCCCCAGGTGGTACGCTGGTTTGCCGAGGGACGGCTGGCCATAAGTGGCCGTCAGCTGGAGATGGATGGCAAACCCCTGGGCAGCCCCATCATCAGCCCGTCACAGACAGACAGTGAATGAACATTTTGCAAGTGCCTCAGCGGTTATCCAGCTTTTCATAATAGAGATCATGAAAATAGTCTTTCAGAATGCCGTCGCCATTGAGCCTGAGATACACCCTTGCCACCCCCACGCCATGTTCAGGATCACTGCTGGGAAGTTTGATAATACCTGTTGAGCGATAACCGTTGGCACAGGGCGTCAGCTCCTCTACCAGAGCCATCTCACAGTAGATCTGTAGATGGTGGTTCTGTTTCTGAAAAAATGCGCGGGTATCCTCTGCACTCATCTCCAGCCTGAGCCCTTCCAACACAGTTTCCAGATATTCGGCATCTTCATGCGCAACATCTTTTGAGCAGCCTGCAATCATCAGCAGTGGCAGCAGTACGGTTAGTAATCTCACTGTCTTCACTCCTCCCCTGCAGTTTTGGAAAGCTGCTCTGCCTGCCTGTCTGTCTGTGCCCGACGAAACCTATGGCACGTATTGCGCGATCAACATCTATAATTATCTTTATTTTCAATGCCTTAACAAAAGACCGTGGCTTTGGTGAATTAGGTTCCCGTTTTAAGCCCTCCATCCACTTGAATTACTATTTATTCTGCATGGACATTGTTAGTATACGATGCAGAAGCAGAAGCAGAAGCAGAAGCAGAAGCAACCTATAGCTTAGGAACTGTTACATAGCAATTTCGCCGATGAGCTGATCGAAACCAGGCTGGTGAGAGAGCTGCTCCATATAAATAAATCCTGTATTCACCGGGAGGGTTGGCTTAAATGAATAAATCACATCCACTTATCATCAGTTTCATCCTGTTGGCAAGCCTATCAATGACAGCCTGGGGAGCCATTCCACCGCCACCTGTCAACCAGCATCTAGGCATCCCTGACACCCAGTTCAACCTGCTGACAAAAGAGGTTTGCTGGCGATGCCACAAACCTGCAGCCGTTGGAGAGGTTGATCCGCCAGCAGGCGTGCCGGTTAAAACCACCTACCTCCCGGATCGGCACCACCAGCACCTGTTTACTGCGATTGCAGGTGGGCCAGAGCAACCCCCTTTCATGGATGCCGATAATGACGGCATTGAAGACACAACCTACACCTGTCTCAACTGCCATGAATTAGCGGCTGGATCCAGCGGCGCAATGGAGCTGGTCCAGAGCTTCAGGGACTGCCTCTTCTGCCACATTGTGGAAGGTGGGGAACGCACTGTTCACCACGACACACCACTGGCTAAAGAGGGCGAATGCGGCACCTGCCATGGCAGCCTGGTTCGCAGCCTTGATGCCGGCACGCCCCCACCAACCTACGACCCAAGCATGATCACCCCATGGCGGAGCGGAAAGCCAAATGGTGACACCAACATAACCAGCTCAGCTGGCACCAATCCGGGCAACTGCGACTTCTGCCACAACACCGCAGACGGCGATACGATCGGCACCCCGGACGTACCCAGCGGATTTGGTCCGATCACCGTATTCACCAACAAGCAGAACCATCATGGAACCGGCGTACCGACCATTACCGGCTCATCCAAAGGATCACCCTGTGAATGGTGTCACAATATCGACCAGCCAGCAGCAGAAGGGATTCGAGGCTGCCAGCGCTGCCACGATATTGCATCCTTACACAACATCGAGTACGACGCCGATGGTGATGGCATTGTCCCCGGGAGTGAAACCGCCTACCAGGGTCACATTGGTAACACAGACAACTGCTGGGGCTGCCACGGCAACAATGGAGAGGTCGGCTCCTTGTCATTTGTCGAAGCCACACCTGCTGCCATCATCCCGCAGCTGAATAACATCAACCTGGCAACCTGGAAAACAGGCACCGCATTTGAGATGAGCCTGTTCGGCAGCGGCTTTATCAACCAGGGCGGGCTAGGCAATGCAACCACCTACAGGCCAACCGTACAGCTGACTGACAGCGCAGGCAGTACAACGGTTCTGACGCCTCTTTCAGAGTCCGTAGATGCTCTCCAGGTGGCAATTCCAGGGACACTGCCTGCTGACAACTACTGGATACAGATCAAAAAAGGCAGCGTACTCAGCAACCCTATTGCAGCAACCATCACACCCGGCGTAATTCTTGGCCACGCGCTATGCCTGGAAAAATACAGGATCATCTTCCTCCGAGGCAAGAACTTCAGCATGTACCTGCCTGGCTTAAATACCGGAACCCGCATCACCTCTGGCGATGGTATTGAGGCAAATGTTGTTTACTTCTGGAAGGATCACATGATCGCAGCTGTATTCTATGGCGGATGTCCTAGCGAGGTTGTGGTAACCACCATATTTGACTCCATCACGCTAGAGCCGGTAGTTTGGTAAAACTCCAAACAGCTAACCGAGTCCGCTATACCATCGGTTACTGTTTTCAGAAGCAAAAGAAGTAATGAGCAGAGGGGCTACTTAGTAGCCCCTCTGTTTTTTGCCCGACAGGCATTGAAACCTATACTATCTTAGTGTGTTAAAGAGCTCTACAATGGTGCGCGAACATGGGCGCAACCACAGCGGGCACAATGACAAATCAGAAAATAAGCATCATTATCCCGGCTAAAAATGAGGCTCACTCACTCCGGGCGCTTCTACCTGAGCTACAGAACCGTCACCCAGAGGCAGAGATCATCGTAGTCAATGATGGCTCTACAGACGATACAGCACAATTAGGGGATGAGATTCCCGGGGTCAAAATACTAAACCTGCCCTACAGCCTGGGTAATGGTGGCGCGGTAAAATCAGGGGCTCGCATTGCCACAAGTGATGTCTTCATCTTTATGGATGCCGATGGGCAACACCAGCCGAAGGATATCGCGCTGCTCCTCCAGCAGTTTAATAAAAACAATTTGGATATGGTAGTTGGCGCACGGACAAAAGGCTCCCAGGCCAGCATTGGGCGATCCATCGCCAACCGCCTATATAACAAGCTCGCAAGCTGGATGACAGGCCACACCATTCTGGATCTGACCTCAGGGTTTCGAGTGGTCAAAGCCGACAAATTCAAATCATTTCTACATCTGCTGCCCAATGGTTTCTCCTACCCGACAACCATTACCATGTCTTTTTTCCGCTCCGCTTATACCGTGGAGTATGCACCAATAGACGCCGAACCACGCCATAGCAAAAAGAGTCACATTCGCCCCATAAAAGATGGCATGCGATTTCTTCTGATTATCTTTAAGGTTGGTTCACTCTACTCGCCATTAAAGCTATTTCTGCCGATTAGCATCTTTACCTTTCTCTCGGGCATCGGGCTTTATGCGCACAACTACATCACGCAAGGGCGTTTTACCAACATGAGCGCCCTCTTATTGACCACCTCACTACTGGTCTTTTTGATCGGCATAGTCTCCGAGCAGATAACCAACTTGATGTTTTCGCGGCGGGAGCGGTAGGGTGCAGGTTTAGCGCTATACCCTACCCATATTGTTAATACCTTAAACTGAGTCGATCACTAACCAAGTAAAACATACGAACCCAGAACAGAGCCTCATGGTTCATAAAAGCACCACTCTAAAATGCCTATTGCTCTACCTGACTTTTGTCATCTATGGCAGCCTAGTTCCTTTAGAGTTCCAGATGCTGCCATTCGACCAAGCTCTGGAAACATTCCGCAATATATCTTATCTAGACCTGGGTATTCACTCACGGGCAGATTGGGTTGCGAACATACTGCTGTTTATTCCTCTTGCATTTCTTTTTAACGGCTATCTTTGGCTTAAACATGGCTCAAGAAGGCGCCTTCTTAGCTCATTAATAGTAGTAGCGCTATGCCTAATCCTAAGTACAGGAATTGAGTTTATCCAACTCTACTTCCCACAGCGCACAGTGTCTCAGAACGACATCGCGGCCGAGGGTATAGGAGCAATAATTGGGGTTTTTATTTGGTGGTTTCTAGGAGAACGTTTCTTATTATGGCTATCACAGTGGCAAGATAACCACTCATTATCCTCAATTTCGCAACGGCTGTTATTGCTATATCTTGCAGTAATCTATGGCTATAACCTGCTACCTCTGGATCTTACAATCAGCCCTGTAGAAATTTATCGCTCATGGCGCGAAGGCAGGATAATCCTAATACCATTCTCTTCACTAAGCAGCAATTGGGTGGAAAACCTCTATCACTTAACAGTCGACGGCATCATCTGGGCGCCCATATCCTTTCTCCTATTAGCTACAACCAAGAGATCAACTCTTAACGCATGGGGATTAACCCTAAGCGCAGCTTTGCTTTTGGAGATCATGCAGCTATTCGTATACAGCCGCACAGCAGATGTTACCGATTTAATAACAGCAGCAATAGGCGCCACAATTGGTGCTATTTTATGGCGCATATCAAAAAAACACTGGACACAGAGCGCAACAAAAAACCCCCTTCAAAGTGAGCGCATTGACACTCATCCTCTATTAATTGCAGGCATTCTATTTACAGTCTGGACCACTATTCTCGGGATTGTTTTTTGGTACCCCTACAATTTTAATACTGACAGAACCTACATACTAGAGGCCGTCTCCACTCTGAAGCAAGTTCCTTTTCACGCTTACTATTATGGAACTGAATTTCGTGCAATTACTGAAGTGTTCCATAAAATCTTATTTTTTATGCCATACGGAATATTGTCCGTTATTATATTTCACACCAATAAAGCAGGCATATCACCTCAATCAATTAGGCTATTAACCCTTGTTGCCGGAGCATTTGCAGGGTTAATGATAGAGTCTGGACAGCTGCTTATTCCCGGGAAACATGCCGATATAACCGACTTAATGCTAAAAATACTGGGAGTATTATTAGGGTATTGGGGGGCATCCATAGTTGCTAACTCAATGAGAAAACAACATAAAGAAGCATATCAATCTCAACCCAACAGCAACCATGAAACCACACCCCTGAAAAAACACACGCTAACCCAGCCATTCATAGCAATGTTCTTAGGCATGGCAGGCATGATAATCACTGGAACCATTGCATTAACGTCAACTGGTATTCCGTATAATATTCGAGAGCTTTTTTCAGGTGGCAGCCAATTACTTGGTTTAACATCCTTGTCTGTTGCGTTCTACTGGGGACTGGGAATACCTGCCTACCTGGGGCGCTGGCTTATGGGGGAGGGAAAAGAGAAGAGAAAAATAATAACATTCCCTCTGTTAATCATATGTCATGCAAGCTTGATGTACCTTTTTATAAGGATTGCAGTTCCAATAGAAAGCATTCATGACATTCTTGGATACCCTATCCTGCATTGGCCTTGGGAGTGGGAACTTTTATCACGATTCATAGCACTATTTGGAGCTATTTCTTTGCTATTAAGCTGCGCTGCTGCAATATGGATCTCACTATCACCATTTTATTCAGTAAGAAATAGAGGGGGGATGCGATGGCTTATTACTGCATTTCTACTTTTACCACTTTCTCACTGGGTAGTAGCTGAACAGGCATCTACAGATAACCTGACAGAGCTCATGCTATACCAAGGCAGCTGGCTATCCAGCATGCTTATTGCAATCTGGATAATCATTCTAGGTACAGCGGCATCATTACTTTCTGCTTCATTTGCAAAATTCTTTCCCAGTAGAGTTTTAAGCATTATTATTGCATTGTTTTCTATCTTACCCGCCTATTTGGCTCTTTATTTAGGCACAGAGTCTGCCATCCAGAAATATGGAACTACTTTTTCAGCACTTCAATTCCTTTTAAGCACAGACCGCCTGCACATGTCAGACGGCATTAATCTGTTTATCCGGTACGCAATTGCTCAAATAACGCTTATGGGAATCATTGCTTTAGCACAGCTTCCTGTTTGGATGTTTCTGGCAAATCAACGCAACAAATGGGAACTTTATAGGAGGCTGCCCGAGAATAGAGATCGTAGCGAGGAGCAGCCATTTTGAGTCAGATTTTTCGATCAAATGAGACGAATATAGGCCATATTTAACGAGCTTGATCGGAAAATCTGGCCGAAATGGCTGTTCTACAGTAGATCTTCTATTCTCGGACAGCCTCCTGGATCGAACACGCCTAAGACACCACCCAACACCCGCAAATGACTCCCTGAGCCTTGACTGACAAAACCAGTTTTATACAGTGAGCATCCCACATCAATCTCCTTAGGATAATCAGTAATGACTGCTATAATTCCGTTGCACCTTATATGTTGAAGGGCACAGCTTATTGAATCACGGGAACATCTCTCCTCTAATCTGCTATTGAACCTGTTACACACATAAAAACCACATACAACCATCAAGAGCTCATAAATTATGTCAGGGTTGATTCATTATTTTATTGAAAAACAGGCTGCCAGTACTCCACATGCACCGGCGCTCATTTACAAGAAAGCAACATTCACCTACTCTGAACTCACCTTGCATGTCAGCCAAACAGCCGCTGGGTTTATCGCATTGGGATTGCAACCATCCGAGCGAATAGCCACCTATCTCCCAAAGCTCCCCGAGACTGTATGTAGCATCTTTGGAGCAGCCAAGGCAGGCGGTGTATTTGTTCCAGTCAACCCACTACTTAAACCCAATCAGGTGAGCTACATCCTGAAAGACTGCAATGTCCGCATCCTGGTCACCTCATCAGATCGACTCAGGCTGTTAAGCGATGCACTTGCAGGCTGCCATGACCTCAGAGCCATCATCCTGGTTGACAACAAAAGGGCATCCATACAGAAACTGCATGCCATAGAGACTCTCAACTGGGATCAACTGACCGAGAGCTCAACAAACTGCAAATATCACCGCCGCATCGACAATGATATGGCAGCCATCCTATACACTTCCGGCAGCACTGGAAGTCCCAAAGGCGTTGTACTCTCACACAGAAACATGGTTGCGGGAGCCAAAAGTGTCGCCCAATATCTTGAAAACAAGCCAGAAGACAAGTTACTGGCCGTTCTTCCTTTCAGTTTTGATTATGGACTCAGCCAACTCACGACAGCCTTCTCAGTAGGCGCTTCAGTTGTGCTGATGGACTACCTGTTACCACGAGATGTTGTCAAAGCCGTCGCGCACCACCAGATTACCGGGTTGGCGGCAGTCCCGCCCCTCTGGAATCAGCTGACCCAACTTGAATGGCCAGAAGAGGCTGTGAAATCGCTGCGCTACATGACAAACTCCGGTGGTGCCATGCCCAAGGCGACACTCAACAGCCTGCGCACTGCCCTGCCCAACAGCCAGTTCTACCTCATGTACGGCCTGACCGAAGCCTTTCGCTCAACCTACCTGCCACCAGAGGAGATCGACAACCGCCCCGACTCCATGGGCAAAGCGATCCCCAACGTCGAGGTGATGGTCGTTCGCGAAGATGGCAGCCACTGCTTGCCCGGCGAGCCTGGCGAACTGGTGCATCGTGGCTCACTGGTCTCACTGGGATACTGGAATGCCCCGGAGAAAACCGCAAAAATATTTAAACCGACCCCTGGTCAGGACAACGCACTCACAATGCCAGAGATTGCCGTCTGGTCAGGTGACCGGGTAAAAATGGACGAAGAGGGATTTCTCTATTTTGTCGGACGCAAAGATGACATGATAAAAACCTCTGGCTATCGCATCAGCCCCACCGAAATTGAAGAAGCGATCTACTCCAGCAAGTTGGTCAGCGAGGCTGTTGCACTTGGCATCCCTCACCCCACACTAGGCCAGGGCATCTTGGTTATCGTCACATCAGAGACTCCTCTGAATAACGACGCCATCATCACCCACTGCAAAAAAGAGCTGCCCAACTTCATGGTGCCACACGCCATTGAACATGCCGACAGCCTGCCAAGAAACCCAAATGGTAAAATTGACCGAAAGCTATTAGCCTCAAAATACCAAGATATCTTCAGTTAACTTATGGAATCAAAAGTGAAAAAAAGGCCGATACATGCGCCAATGAATCAGTTCCCAATCATGGATGGAGAGCTGTATATTGGCGGCGTTCCTATCACACAGCTAGCAGAGCGTGCGGGGCAAACTCCTTTTTACGCCTACGACAGAAAACTGATTACCGAACGTGTAGAAAACCTTCGGCACTCACTACCAGAAGAGATTCATATTCATTACGCCATCAAGGCCAACCCTATGCCCGCCATTGTGCAACACCTGGCAGGACTGGTAGATGGATTTGACTTGGCCTCTGCAGGAGAGATGAAAACAGCATTAGATACCACCATGCCCGCCACCAAAATCAGCGTAGCAGGCCCTGGAAAAACGGATAAAGAACTGCGCCAAGCCATCGCTGCAGGCATCACCATCAACCTCGAGTCAGAGGGTGAAATGCGCCGAACTGCCCAGGTTGGCGAAGTGCTGGGCATTGCCCCTCGCGTAGCAGTACGGGTAAACCCGGACTACGACCTCAAATCCTCCGGCATGAAAATGGGCGGCGGCCCAAAACAGTTTGGCGTCGATGCAGAACGCGTTCCAGCCATGCTGAAAGAGCTAGGCCAACTGGGGCTGAAATTCTTTGGCTTCCACATCTTCTGGGGTTCGCAAAACCTTAACCCGGAAGCCATCATGGAAGCACATGAAAAAACCTTTAACCTGGCGATCCGACTCAGTGAACAGGCTCCAGACACAGTACAATCTCTCAACATCGGTGGGGGATTGGGCATCCCCTACTTTCCCGGAGAGAAGCGGCTTGATCTGGCACCCATTGGAGAAAATCTGAACAAGCTGCTGCCTTCACTGAAAGCGGAACTTCCCGAAGCAGAAATTGTTACCGAGCTGGGACGCTACCTTGTAGGAGAAGCTGGAATCTACATCTGCAAAATCATTGATATAAAAGAGTCACGCGGAGAGAAATTCCTGATCACAGATGGCGGACTGCACCACCACCTGGCCGCATCAGGCAATTTTGGGCAGATAATACGCAAAAACTATCCCGTCACAATCGCAAACAAAATGGAGTCCACGATACTGGAAATGGTCAATGTTGTTGGCCTGCTCTGTACTCCACTGGATATACTGGCGAACAAGATGGAGCTACCTCAGGCGGGAATTGGTGATTTAGTAGCCATCTACCAATCAGGCGCCTACGGTTATACCGCCAGCCCGGAGCATTTTCTCAGCCACCCATCCTGTATGGAGTTAATTGTTTAAGGTCAGCAGCTAATAACCATGGGCCTGCATCCACGCTTCCAACATGGCAATCCGCCATAACATAGTGCCATAGAATGTGGCATGCTCCTCAGCATGACGACGCTTTACCTCTGAAAGATACTCTGGGCGAATAATCCCGCGTGCCATAAAGTCCTGGGTTAACCTCTCCACCTCAGCATTTAAAGATGGATGAGAAAGCGCCCATTCGCCAAACGGCAGCCCAAAACCATGCTTTTGCTTCTCAATGATCTCCTTGGGCAGAAAACCTTTCAGCGCCTCCTTATAAAACCAGCGCAAGTGTGAACCACGCACCTTGTAGTCTGGCGGCAGCTCAGCTGCAAATTCAACCAAGGCCTCATCCAGCAATGGATAACGCACCTCAATACCTGCTGCCTCACAGGTGCGGGAGACCTTACGCAGATCATTGTCAGCCAAGGTGAATTTCATATCCAAGTGCAACATCCGGTTTACAGGATGTTCAGATTGCGCACGATTATAGCTCTCTCGCAACATCGCAATCGGTTGATCCTGATTGATCTTATCCAGAAATTCCGGTTCAAAAATAGAGTCAAGTGATGTTCGACACAGATGGTTATAGCTCTCCAGCCGATCTGGCAGCGGAACATGCGCCTGTTCAATGTAGCTGCGCGCCTTTCGAACAGGCCATAACGCCCCGCCACCAGGAAAGCCAAAAATAACTGGCTCTAATATGTTTTTAGAGAAGAATTCAGGTATCCGGGCATAATGCTCAAAAACCATCTGCTTTGAATAACGCTCATTACCGCCAAAAACCTCATCACCGCCATCCCCCGCCAGCAACACCTTTACACCATCTCTCTTTGCATAACTGGCACACAGATAAGAAGAGACGGCCGATTCATTGCCAAAAGGTTCATCATAGGCACTGGCAAGAACAGGCAGCGTATTCAGCACATCCTCTGGTGTCACATAGAACTCGTGGGGAGTTGCTCCAAAATGCTTGACCGCTATTCTGGCATACTCCATCTCATCAAACCCATCGACAGAGAAACCCATCGAATAGGTATGTACCGACTCTCCCGCAACACGGGCCAGCACACCCGTTACCGTGGAGCTATCTGTGCCGCCACTCAAAAAAGCGGCGGCTGGCGCCCCGTCATAACTGCGGCGCACTGCATTTTCAAGCGTCTCATGAAAACGGCCCTTTAACTCTTCAAATTGAGGCGCACCTGCATCGACATATTTTATATCCCAGTAAAAATCCCGATGCAGGCGACCATTGGAATACTCTACATATTGGGCTGGCTGCAACTTCTCAACATCCGGGTAGATAGAACCTGGACTGGGGACATCCGAAAAGAAAAAGAAGTGAAATATTGCCTGGGGATTCAGATCCAAGCCAAAGGCTGGATGTGCCGCCACACTTCGGGGTGAGGAACCAAATGCGAATATGCCATCTTTTAAACCGTAGCTCAGCGCATGAATACCAAGGCGGTCTACCGCCAAAAACACCTTATCTTCAACGGTGACTGCTACAGCAAAAGGGCCGTGAATCTGCTTCAGGATATTAGGCCCCATCTCTTGATAGCCTTTCGCAAAAGCGGCTGCCTGCCCTTGCCCACGGACTATCTCTGCATACGGCTCACTGCTCCACTCAGGCGAACCCAACACAATGGCCGCCACCCCATCCTGGTTCCAGACCTCAATAGAATAGAGCTCTTTACACAAGACAAACTGAGCAGCGACACCAGCAAAATCAGATATTACCTGCTTGCCTTCCCAACCCAGGGTTTGACTGACAGCTTCTACCGCAGCCGTTGTATTCCACTGCTCTGAGCCAGTCCATCCACAGAATCCGTACATCTATTCCTCCCAAAGAATATAGCTAGATGTTAATCTTATTTCATTAAGCAACAACATACTAATAGATCCGTTTTCAGCCACCACAAATAAGCTACTGACACTGTGACTCCAGATCTGCGCAGATTAGTCCTGCACGCTCTCGCCTGGTCGGGTGGCGTTAAAGTTATTGGACAAATATTAAGCTGGGCAATGACACTGTATATCATTCGCCTGCTCAGCCCGCAGGATTACGGAACCATGGCTCTGGCCATGCTGTTCATCTCCTTGCTCTCCCCGCTAACAGAATTCGGGTTAGGCGCAGCATTGATAAAAGCTGAAACCCTATCCGAAACATTCATACGCCAGACTCTCGGTTTTACGCTTACTGTTGCAACCACTCTGGGGTTGATCCTCAGCGCAACCGCCCACATTATCGCTAACCTCTTCAACACTCCTGCGCTAACACCCGTACTTTTCACACTTGCCCTTACGCTCTTGATAAGTGGATTTACGGTTGTGCCAAGGGCTCTGTTGCTGCGCAAACTCAATCTACGCACAATCTCACTCATCGAACTTACAGGCACATTGAGCGGCGGCATACTAACCCTTATATTGGCCTACCTTGGCAAAGGCGTGTGGGCTCTGGTTTGGGGCATGCTGTTTACACATATTCTCAACGCCATTCTTTTTGCATGTTTCACCACCTTGCCTGGCTGGCCATCATTTGATTTTCGAGGCCTTCGCAAAACACTTGCCTTCAGCTCATGGGTAACATTGGAACAGATGCTTTGGAAGCTATGGTCACAGGCCGATATTTTTATAATCGGCTTAACCCTGGGCGGCACACAATTAGGCAGTTATTCTGTTGCAAAAGAGCTCGCTCAACTTCCCCAAACCAAGGTGCAGGGAACGCTGAATGCCGTGGCCTTACCCGCCTATGCCGAGGCACATCGTTCAGGTGGCGCACCAAATTACTACCTCTGTAAATATATCCGCTTGAGTGCCATACTCTCATTTCCGGTTTTCTGGGGTATAGCCATTACTGCACCTGTTTTTGTACCGCAACTACTGGGCGAACAGTGGCTTGATGCCGTGCTGCCACTTCAAATCATCTCTTTTGCCATGCCCGTTCGCGTCGCACAGGCTGCCATCTCCCCTTTTTTACAGGCGCTCGGCATGGCTCGCCTCTCTTTTAGCAATATGGGCATTGGTCTTGTCCTGATGGCAGTAGCAGTCGCCATCGGATCACAAGCAGGGCTGGTTGGCGTAAGTATGGGATGGAGTATTGCTGCCTGCGCTATTTTACTGGTTGTTATCTTTCGGACGGCCCAGATTGTAGATATCTCTGCACTAGAGGTACTCACACAACTTTGTCGCTCGGCCATTCCAGCAGTATTGATGGCGCTCTGTATTATATCCTTTGATTTCACCATCAATCTCGAGGGGATGGCCAGACTGGCCACTCAAATACTTATCGGTGCAGCCAGCTACGTTGCTGCTGTCTGGCTGTTGAATCGCCGTGATGCTCAGGAGCTGCTTCAGATTTTCAGGCGCTCCAGAGCCTAAACTGCAATGCAACAGCAAACCTTGCTTTGGTAACAGCTGCCAAATGGCTTTAGCTACCCACCTCCAGAATCACCTGATCAAGCAACAATGCAAGCTCTGCTGTACGGCTCCGCCTCGAATGCAATGCAACAGCCTCATCAGCGGCTATCGGTAAACACCCCGCCTGTAACTTCATGAGAACATCGGGAAGGGTCGCCATTATTACAGTTTCATCATCCAGCGGCAGAATTGTGTCTGCGGCAAGCTCTCGCAATAGTGCAGCACTATCACCCTCAGCATCAGTAAGCCCGACAATAGGGCGCCCCACTCTAAGATACTCGTAAAGTTTTGCCGGAATCTGGTGATTGCAGCATGCACCTTGCAATAGCAGCAAAGCGGTTGCTTCTCTCATTTCAGCAAGCGCTTCATGATATGGAAGTGGTGGTGCCGTCTCCACAACATCATCTATCTCCAATGCATGAATCCATGACCGCAACTCATCATCCAATCCAGATGCACGAAACACAACGCGCAACTCCTGCGGCTTAATACCTCCAGACTGCTTGAGCCGGGATAACGCAGTAAGAAAAGGGCGTGGATCACGGTCAACAGGGTCGATCAAACCACTGTGCAACAATGTCTGTTTTCCCGAAAAACCATCTGGCACAACAGTAGCATTAAGCTGCTCGCAAAAATCCTCTTCATCATAGCCATTCGCAATCAGCACCCATCGATCCTTAGGAACCTCAGGATATCGCTCAGCATACATTCGCAGTGTACCTGGGGTGGTAAACACTATGCGTTTGGCTGAATGAACCACACGCCGTTCAATCCAGGCATGGATTCGGCGCTTTAATGGGTCAGCCGGGTAAGTATCATCCAGCATGCTGTCGCGACAATCGGCAATCCAGGGTAGTCCTGTTAGCCGATGCAGGAAGAGGCCAACAAGATGCGCTGTCGGCATAGGGTAAGTAGACCAGAGAACCAGAGGACGCTGTTCTCGTACCATCTTCAATCCGGCAGGAACGGCCCCCAACAGCCAGCTTACCCAACGATCCGGCAGCGCAAAGCAGCGTGGATAACGCCCAGCCAGCGCCATATGACGTGCAGCATCAAGGGCAAAGGCCCTGACCACAGGTACATCTCTGGATACCTGTGCAAGCTGGCTGTCGGATAGACGCTCATAGGCTCTCGGGTGCACCGTTAAAACTGAGGGCCGCCAGCCAAACTCAGGAAGGTATCGTGCAAACTTCAGCGTCCTCAATACGCCGCTACTCCCTGCAACAGGCGGGAAATGATAGGCAATCAGCAGCACTCTCTTTATGGTTTCAGTACCCATCCAAGCGTCCATTCAGCAACCTGATCGCGCCAACCTCTCCGGGAGAAAGTATGGTCAGCCTCTGGCAGCTCTTTGATATCCAGCTTTTCCGCCATCAGTGCCTTCCAGCGTAAAGAACCCATTATCTCATCTTTAAACTCAGCCGCAGTCAGGTCATCACCACTCAAAATCACCAGCGCCGACCCCGGAAAAGATTCCAACCCATCTGCCATACGACCTGACAACTTTGACAAGCGCTCACTCTCATCTGGCGCTCTTGCCCCGGCATTGAATGCCTTTTTGCTATGCTCCAGCAGGGATCGAATTGCCTCTCTTGGCTGAAACCGGCCTGTGATCAGTTTCTGCCAAAAATCCCTACTGAATATCCGATGCAGATAGTAGTGTTTCAGATAGGCCTTTGCCTCACCCTCCTCCGACCTGACCCAGGGATTCAGCAAAACAAGATGGGGGACACGCCGATCCGTTGGCGCATAAAAACAGGCCGCAGTGGCTGCATCACACAGCCCCCAAAGCACAACCTCCTTTACTCCCACTTCAGATATGAAGGCATCCATTGCTGCCCTGATATCGTCAGTGATCACTTCAAAATCCCGTATCTCACCTTCACTATCACCCATACCACGATAGTCAAAACGGAACACAGGCACCCCCCCCTGAGCCAATGACCTGGCCAGCAGCAGAAACTGACGGTGACTCCCTACCCGATACTGCGGGCCACCCACCACTACCAGAACGCCCTTTGATGCTGGCTTTTCCGGAATATGAGCTATTCCAATAAGTGACTCACCCTGGCAAGAAAACATGACGGCTCGCTCTTCAACCATCACTTACTCATCCCCCTCCGGCTGACTGGATTGAAAAGAGGGTAATGCCGAACCCCACCAAAGCCCCAGTGTCTTGCTTAGCAGCTCAGGCATCGGTTCAGTTACCTGTGATTGCCAAAACGAAGGGCCATTCACCTGCGCAACCTTGATTTTGGTTTCACACCCTTGCCAATCATCAATCATGCTTTTCGATGCAGGTAACAAGCGAACATCTGGCGAGTGACCACTCTCAACAACAGATAAACTATCCGCTGATTCAGTAAAGCGTCTGATTTCAACCCACACCACCCTGTCAACCATTGGCAAACCAAGTGATTGAAAGCTACAGTGGTCGAGTTCACGCACCAATATGGGTGAAATTTCGTAACCTCCAATCTCCAATGTCTCCTCTGCGGCCAACCTTGACCTTAGGCCCTGCACAGTATCCTTGCAGCCTCTGCCAAGTGCCCCTGCTGCAACCTGCAAACGCAAGAACCGATCAAGAGCCACCCTGCCATCAAGGAGTGGCTGCCAAAAGAGCAACCCTTCGATTTCTCCTCTTCTTTGCTGTGTAAAATCAAATGCCAACAGGCAACCCAGCCTCAGGCCCCAGAGGGAGATACGCTCCACTCCCTGCTGCCTGAGCCACATCACAGCAGACGCCACATCTTCCTTCCAGGCAGACCAGGTGGCATCCTTAAAATCACCCGTACTATCACCCGTACCGAATAAATCCAAGATGAGCACCCCAACACCTTGCTGCGCAAAAGCACGTGCTTGCAATGCAACCAGATGCCGCGCTTTATTCATCTCCTCAGCAAAAGCAGGGATATGAATCAGATACTGGCGGCATAAGGTTGGCGCTACGGGCGGAAGATGAAGGGCGAACAGCTGTCCAGATGGGCCGGGAAGGAAAAGCGGATGTGGATCAATAATTTTACTCACTACTGGGCAAGTTTGTACTGCACAAAATCTACCAGTGTACCCACCGTCTCAAACGCCTCTGCATCAATCTCATCATCGCTCACCATGAACTCATATTGCTCTTCCAGAGATGTAATGATCGTGATTACAGCCATTGAATCAAACTCAGGTAAACTGCCGAGCAGTGGCGAACTCTCTTCCAGCTCATCTGCCCTGCTTCCCAATTGAAGTGTATCTCTCAGCACTTCTCTAACCTCATCCACAACAGCCATTATGGTCTCCTGAAACCGGTGATGCTAAATTTGTCTTACATCTGCACGCATCTTGCCTGCAGCATATGAATAGAGCTTTTCTCTCAGGGCAATTGCCTTTCCACACCAGGTCCCCTGATTCATCGCTAATATACCCCATAATTCAGATCGATGAGACATCCAGTCAGATTTATACCTATCATCACCCGTCAAGAAATCCACTTTATGCACACCCTCTTTATCAATGGCCTGCTCCATCATCCACCCCATAAGCAGCGTACCAGGTGAGTATTTTTGATAGCGCTCTCTATAGGCAAGCTTATATATATATGCAATATCTCCTGAGATAAACCAGAGATGTGAGGCGGCCGGTTCACCATCAATACACAACAAACCTAACCGAAGCCATCCCTTGTCTGCCGCCATAGCCATCAACCCTTCCATAAAATCCGGGTATGGCTCTGGTCGTTTCCAGCTTTCACGGTAGATAACATCATAGGCCTGTGCAGCAGCCGGGACATCCGCCAGCTCTGTCACCAAACGGTATTCTACTGTTTTTTCCCTGTCCAGCCGCCGCCCTTTACGAACCAGGGTATGGCGCAGTTGCGATGGTAATTCACTCATATAGGCTTTATAGCTTTGCCCTTTGAGCAGCAGATAATGATTACCAAAACGAAAATATGCTTTGGATGAAAATCCCGCCTCATTTACTGCCTTTTGGTAAATCTCAAAAGCTGATTCATCTTTCGGTATAGGACCAATATCCACTACATCTATTGAACAGCACCTGGAAGAGAGATAGTGCGCGATTGCCGCCATCCCCTCAACACCAGCTACCCCGGCTCGCATCAAGGGTCTGAAATCAGGGGTATAGAAATTTTGCAACGCACCTAATCGTTTTATAGACACTAAATGAGCAGAGCTTCCGGGGCGCAGCAACGGTAAAATACACGCTGCTTCTCCTTCATTGGTAAAAGCAACAATAAGAACTATCTCATCACCTGGATCGAGCGCATTAGCAGCCAGGTGCTCAAACCACTCTCTGGAGAGAAACGGACTCTCAGCTGCAGCTGACTCAAAAAGCGCATTGCACGCCGATGGTAAATGCTCAAATTGTAAAAATGATTTTACTTCCATTGGCGCTACAGTTTGCAAGTGAAATACCGTTAACCCTGCACAGACGCTGGTTCATCAACAACTTGGTTGAGCACCTCTGCAAGCCGTTGCACTAATTTACGACGCTCAAACCCACCAACAAAATCACTATCTGGTGAGCACAACGCAGTACCATTCTCTATAAGATTCTGCAGCACGGTTTTTAGGGATGAAATATTATCTGGCGGAACAATCCAACCGAGTCTTCCTAGGATAGTTTAGGGCACAAAACACGGCTCAAGTCGGTAACAGGCATCTGGTTGGTTTTTCCCCTATTATTACACTATGTTACGACTGGGTGCCGCAACTTTCTCCGGGCAGCAGCGATATCTTATAGCAACTTGTATAGAAATGCTGGTATGATTTTATTGCTTCCCGGAGCGCAAGAAACCTACATCTACTGAAAGAAATACTAAGCAAGCGGCGTATACAACAATACCGTATGAAATGTCTATTCATTACTAGCATCTTCCCTCCCATCCATGGTGGCTCAGCGGTTGTCTATGAGAACATCTGCCGCTATGCGCCTGCAAACAGCATGTGTGTACTAGCCCCATGGCGAAATTACCAGACGGGTGAAGAGCTTAATGGATGGCGTGAATTAGACGCCGACGCACCTTACGCCATTCACCGCATCGAGCTTGTTCGCCCGCAAGAGACTGTAATAAGCTCCCGTTGGCACTCCCTTTGGATATCCCTTACTGTCGATATCCCGCTACGCTATCGGGTCTGGCGTGAGGCCAGCCGCATCATTCGGAGTGAAAACATAGATGTAGTCTGCATCGGCGAACTGGTATCAGGAAGCTGGCTAGGTTTATTAGCCAAGCGCTGGCTGGGCTGCAAAATGGTCAACTACATTCATGGTGAAGAGATCACTACCGTCAGCAACTACCGTTTTTTTGGCCGCAAGCGCCGGAAAGCCCTTCACAACAATGATGCGATCGTGGCTGTAAGTAACTTCACCCGCCAGGCATTGATTGACCTGATGGATGTACCACCAGAGAAAATTGAGCTTATTACTAATGGCGTAGATCTGAACAAATTCCAGCCAGGACCAGTAAATTCCACCCTTATGGAACGTTATGGCCTTGAGGGCAAACGCATACTGCTCACGGTCGGCCGACTCATCCCGCGCAAAGGGTTCGACACGACAATTCAGGCACTCCCAGCTATTTTAAAACAGTGCCCAAACGTACACTACCTGATTATTGGCAACGGCCCTTACGAAGAGAAACTCCGCTCACTTACCACCTCACTCGGCCTAACTGACCACGTCACCTTTGCCGGGAGAGTCCCTGACGACGAGCTGGCAGATCACTACCGCTCCTGCGACCTATTTATAATGCCGAACCGGGAACTCTCCGACCATGATACCGAAGGCTTTGGGCTTGTCTTCCTGGAAGCTAATGCCTGCGGCCGAGCCGTAATCGGCGGCCGAGCCGGTGGCGTGGTGGAAGCAGTACGGGACAAACAAAACGGGCTATTGGTGGACGGCACAAAAACCGACGAAGTGGCAGCATCGGTCATACAACTCCTTACCGACGATGCACTTCGCAACCAGATCGAGAAACAGGGCCTTCAGATCGCACGGGACTCCAGTATGTCGATTGGCGCCCAACGTTTCTACTGTCTATGCCAGCGCCTTGTTGGGGAGAATGCAACAGAGTGATCAGCAACCGCAAAACCATCCTGATCATCGCCGGAGAATTCCCTCCCATTAAAACCATCGGCCGCATTCGCTCCGTAAAATTCGCAGAGCACCTGACGCAGCTCGGTTGGAAAGTGATCGTGCTGACCGTTGAGCCAAGAAAAGACTCCCCCATATATATCTCCAGTCTGGAGGCGGAGGTTCCGGAAGGTGTCGAGGTCTATCGAGCACCCTGGCCCGACATCGAATCTGAAACCATTGACCGCATCAAGCGCTTGCTCGGTTACAAAAGCCCGACCGTGCAGGCCGATGCATCACCAGTCGCAGCTTCTCCCGAATCCGGCCGACCATCTGGAAACCATCCACGCGCTTCCATTTTCGATCTCCCACTCTGTGCCTACAAATATCTGCTCAGAAACTGGGTGAACATCCCTGATGATTACCGCTCTTGGTCTCGGCAGGCGCTGCCTCTCGCCAAGCAGATCTGCACGGAACAACAGATTGATGTGGTCTACACCACCCTGCCACCCTTTAGTGCAGCCAGAATTGGCTACCAACTCCAAAAAGAGCTGGGCATCCCCTGGGTTGTTGACTACCGAGACCTCTGGTACGGCGACGTGCTGAGAGAGTGGATCAACCCGCTTCGTGAGCGTTTAGAGCTGGCTCTCGAACGCCGCTACATGAAACACGCCAACATCATCATCGGCGTCTCAGAACAAAAAACCGCATTCCTGAAACAACTGCTCAAGGGCACTCAAGCACGTTTCGACACTCTCACCAACGGCTACGACCCAGAGATCTATACCCCCTATCTTGATGCACCAAGAGCAGTGAACGACACCATCGACTTCGTCTTCACAGGCAGGCTCTTCAAGAATCGACGCGGGTACGCCTTTGCCGAGGCTCTGGGACAGCTCGCCCAAGAACAGCCGAACATCAAGGACAAAGTGCGCGTACACATCCTCGGCGGCGTATCACCGGAGATCCAGCAGCGTTACGATGAGATACTGACCCAGTACGAGATCAACAACATCTACCTCTTTCCTGGTGACGTGCCATACGATCAAGCCATGCGGACACAGGTAAACGCCGACTACCTGCTGCTCATCGTCGATACAGGAAAAACATCGGACGGCGTAATCCCGGGCAAACTGTTCGAATATATTGCTGCCCGGCGACCCATCTTCGCCCTGGCCGACCCCGGTGCCACCCAAGAGATCATCGAGCGAGCGGGAATCGGTTGCGTCGTACCGGCGGAATCGGTCGAGCAATGCAAGACGGCTCTTCGCAGGCTACTTGAATCAGAAGTGCCGGAAACTCTTGCCCGCGATGAAGATTATTTGCAACAATTTGAGCGGTGGAATATCAGCCAGCGGCTGGAGAAGATTCTCCGCAAGACAATTGGTTCGGGAAGCGAAGACTCCACCGGCTAAAGCCAGCAACTTCGGGATGTGCGGCTAAAATTCTAAATTCGGCCGACAGAATAAAGGGGAAATAAAGGGAAATAAAGGGAGGAAATAAAGGGGACGCTACCCTTTTCCGCAGAGAACAGAGAACGAACACTCTCAATACTCATAGATTTTTATATCTGTTTGTGAAAAATCATTGCCTTTATAGAGTAACTCCTCTGGATTACGACTATCCAATACCGGCAATCCTGCACAGTGGTTGGCGATTTCATCCAGCTCATCGGCTAAGTTTTGGGCATTCCGGTTACGTTGTTTCAGCAACGCCAACCTCGCCACAAGGGCCTTCTTGACCGCCCTGGTTTTTGACTCTCCGGTCAACTTAGCCAACTCAGCTGCCAAATTTTCTGTTTCACTATTTCGTATGTTCAACGCCACAATATCCTCATATGCGCAAATAATTAGAATAAAGAGAATAAAGGGGACGCTACCCTTGAATAAAGGGGAATAAAGGGGACGCTACCCTTTATGAATAAAGGGGACGCTACCCTTTATTAACAGCAGGTCTGCCCTGTGGGCGAAACCGAAGCGCTCTTTTCGCCATCTTTTCAAGTGATGCTACAAACTGTTCACAGCCACAGGGCAACCCTTTTTCTACATTTCTTCGTAGCAGTTTTACAGCATGCTCTTCTTCTGACTCAGCCAGCCAGTCAGTCCATTCGCTTTCAGGTATGACATCCTCCATTTTTACCCGAGCCAATATCTGGCTTTTTGTTAAACCACAATGTGCTGCCGCACTTGACCAGCGATATTCCTCCGCCCTTTCTACCATTCCAGCCCGCACGGGGTTTGTTTCCACATATCGAATGGCCGCCCACGTGTAGGCTTCATCCAGAGGCGAGGAAAAGAATCGACCCTGCCATAAATGCCCCTTCCAGTCTCTGGCTCTATTTATTCGCTGTGCATAGCGCATATGCAATGGCTTTAGAACCCGCTGTAAACCTTCTTCAGTTGTTGGCTCCAGAATAAGGTGAATATGATTAGTCATCAAACACCAAGCCAGAATTTTTACCTGCCATTTATCGCAATACTCACCCAACCATTCCAGATAAAACTCCCGATCATTGTCTTTAAAAAAGATATCTTCACGACGGTTCCCACGCTGGGTAATGTGATGGGGAACATTAGGGAATACGCTTCTAGCTAGCCTTGGCATGGATGAATAATACTGGATTCATATACCAAAGGGTAGCGTCCCCTTTTTCCATCAGATGAAAAATAGAACATTCTACTTGCGAACCAAAACTACATGCTGATCCGCAATATATGCATATACAGATACCGAAATTGGACTCAATGCATGATAAATGCGCCCCACAATCGAACTTGATTTGGGATTAGAATTTCGGGCAAAAATATCGAACAACACAAAGCTGCCTTTAATTAGCCTGCGCAGCTCAGGCAAAGAGACAAGCCGCTTGCCCACATAAGGCCCTCTCCCCAACATGCGGCATACTGGATCAATCCATGGTCGTGGTAAAAATGTAAGCCCCCAGATACCGACGTGAGGCTCAAAAGTGAACAAGGAATAACGGTTAGGCGAGTTTAACAACATCCGGCCTTCCTTGTGCAGGATACGGCAAGCCTCCTGGAGGTAAATGGATTGATCGGAAACATGCTCAATCACATCCGGTGAATAGATAAAATCGAACACCTCGTCTGAAAACGGCATTGCTTCTGCACAACCGGCAACCAGTAACGCCGCTACACCCTGCTCCGAAAGGAGTTTTTTTGCAAGTACAAGCTCGATAAGAGAAATATCGATACCAATTACCTGCTTGGCCCCGTGTTCTATCAATGCACCGATAGCCTCACCGGAACCGCACCCTAGATCAAGGGCGACTGAACCAGCAGGCAATTTGCTTACGCAAGCCTTCTCAAACAAATGCACAAGACGAGACGGGGAGCGCTCCAGTAGCGCCAAACGGTGTCTAATATCATTTTGAATGCGCTCTGGATCTCGATATTGAGCCAGTTCATTGGCATAGAAAGTCATTAGACTTTCGTATGCCACATCACCAGCAACTTCGGCCATAGCATTGACGATACGCAGTTCCTCCTCACGCGTGGTATACGGCGGGTCAAACAGTCGCAAGTCCGGAACCCCGTGCACAATAGGATAGCGGTAACCACCTTGCATGGAGTACAAAAAACCATCTCCCTTTGCTACAAGGTGAGACTTCGTGCGCGGGCATCGCAAAAAACCCAGTAGATCTGTCATCTCTGTACCCATGCTACAGCTCAAGGTTTGTCCTCCAAAGCCATCTCTATCATTAAAGCATCTGCAAAAAACTTGGCCGCCCAGTTTGGATACTGCCAGGGATGATACCCTCCATTGATGGGATGCGACCCTTTGATCCCACCCAACTCATTCTGAATACCCTTCAGCTTCTGGGTAGATTTGGTAAATCGGTTGATACGAGGCACCGCATCACGAAACCGGGATTCACCTGTGATCTGATAGAGTCGCCCCCAATTAATCGCTATCTGGGCATTACCCGTCAGGCATGACCAGCGCACGGTTGGTTGCCATTTGGCATCAAAACGCCCTGGAAGAGCACCATTTTCAGGTAAGGCTTGCAACACAGCATCACCGACCTTTACTGCTGCCGCCAACAGATCCTCTCGCTTGGCATAGTCACCAATCTCCAGAAACCCCCGCATGGCATAAGCGATGGTATGGACAAACGGCTGCGTATCATCTTGCAGGCAATTATGGGGGAACCACCCATTATCCTGCTGTTGCGCCAACGCCCACTCCAAATTCTGCACAGCCGCATCAAAAAAGCGCTTCTCTTCAGTAATTCGGTGAACCTCAGCCAAGCCCCAGGCAGATCGGGTATTGTAGAGGTTTATATTACGGGTAGTCAGAGGTGAACCAAACCGGCGCCAACAACCATCATCATCCTGCACATCACACAGCCAGTTTGCTGCCTTGGCAGCCGCCTCCCGGTAACATTCATTTCCCTCCTCTTGAAAGGCTCGCACCCAACCAAACAGCACCTGCCCGGTATTAAAGATAGTGGGCTGGTCAGAATCACCAAGGGCGCCTGCAAGCACTCCACCATCCGGGAGTTGAATATCGCACTCCCAGTCAGTCATGCGGCGGGCACGGTCACGGCAATCAGAATCGCCACTGAGCTTCCAATAGTCATAGAAGGTTGGAATGATGTAACCAGTGGTCTCAGGATAGGAGGGTGCCCAGCGATGGCTTCGAACCAGGTACGTTTGCGAAACCCCATCATCTGGCGTCATATCCTGAGCATGCTTTAGCCATTGGATGGCAGCCTCCAAGTGCACCTGATTATCAAGCAACTCAGTACCGCCAAGCCCAGCGCTCTCACGAAACACGCGCAGTTTTTGAGCAACTACATTAACAAAGGACATTATATTTCACCACTTAAGCACCCAGAGTAGTTTCTGGGCTAATTCTACGCGTTCTTCTTCGGGCAGATGAAGCGCCTCATCTTCGATTTGCTTTAGATTCATTTTGGTATATCTCCGACTTTTATCTTGATTAATGATTCTCAGATTTCACAGTGAGCCTGCCCCGCGAGCACAGCGAGTGTTTCGCCTACAGGGATTGCAGGTAAGGCAGATAAATGCTCCTGCATTATCTGCATTCAACACATCCATGTTGCCTTTGGGCGTGAGCCTGGAGCGGAAGATTTGGGTATTAGCACAGATATTTATAAAATATTTATTCAAACTCAGAGCGTTGCATACCTGATTGGCGAATGATTGACATCAATGTACCCATTCTAATTTCTTTAATGATCCGGCACAGGGACTGTGACCGTGCTCCCTGAAAATTGCTTCTGCATAATGACATGGCTTCCACGTCTCCTGACCTCTTGAAATCCATGCCTTTCAAGTATTTGACAAATTTCTTTGCCCGAAAATACTTTGAGTCTACCCAACTGCCACTTCCACATGAGTTATATAAACCTCATCATGCAGACGTGTGCTAATTTCTTCCGGCGAGGCTATTTCAAAAAACAGCTCCAACACTTCCTTTAAATTTGATCTTGCTTCTGCAACGGTATCGCCCTGGCTTGCTACATAACCTCTGGACATAGCGCCACATATACATCATCTTCTTTTTAAAAAATAGCTGTTAATTGCTTGAGCATTTCTATACCTCATTTTATTTTGGACAGATGATTTTCATTATCCACAAATTCCATATCTAAACAGAGATCTGAGTAACCTCTAAATAACTTCATGCGACAAGATTAACAGGATTTTCAGGATTTAAGGTCTGTATTTCCTGGATTTTCTTCGCACGATTACACTTTTGATATCGTGATACGCATCTAAACCCATCACAAACAAAAAAGGAGACCGACCATGACCGTCATTTTGGCAGGCATCTGCACACTTGCGCAACAGCTTCATGCGATCAATGCTAATCCAGAAGCCTATCGTCCCGAACGCTGTCCCTATTGTGGCTGTACCAGACTATGGCGCCATGGACATATCTTCATTTCTTTGCTAATGACTTCTCTTCATCACGCAATGAATCTGGCAGCCTTAAACGTAACGTACCTCTTTCAATCAAAAAACTCTTTTGGCATGACAGCCTTTATTCCAAATTTATTTGCCTGGCTTCAGGCCCCCTTTGCCGGGGTTACCCTCAGGTCTCACTGCTGCCCTGTCAGCCAGGCTTTTGGCAAGCAAGAGTTATCTCTTTCAGTGCGTCCCCACCGGGGGGGCACTAACTCATTTTATCCTCTTGCAGGGAATCCCGAGGCTCCGGAGTTTAGCTCGGCACAAGGATGAACCTGTTAGAGCATACCTGCCACTTGATTAAACTGCGTTTCGCAACCATAATGCAACCATGCGTAATTGATGGAGAACTGCACCATGCCAGCTTTGACTATAAAGAACATCCCAGATAACCTCTACGATGAGCTTAAAAAGATTGCAAAACAACATCATAGAAGCATTAACAGCGAAGTTATTGTGTGCCTCAAACGCTCCCTGCTTCCTAAGCGAATCAGCCCGGATGAGCGACTTAGCTTGATTCGAGCCATTCGCTCTCAGATCAAACCTAACACCATTACGGCAGAAGATATTGATCAGGCCATAAATGAAGGAAGGCCATGATTATTGCTGACACTAATATTATTTCTTATCTTCTGCTCCCGACTTCACATACAAACTCAGTTGAGAGCCTTTATGAAATTGATCCTGACTGGTCAGCGCCAATACTTTGGAAAAGCGAGTTTCGTAATGTCATGGCTCTTTATCTTAGAAAGAAAATCATCACTCTGGAAAAAGCGATGCAACTTCAAGATACCGCTGAGTCAATTATAATTCAAAATGAATATGATGTTCCATCATCACAGGTACTTGCACTAATAGATGGAAGTAACTGCTCATCATACGACTGTGAATTTATTGCACTTGCTCATCATTTTGATACAAAATTAGTTACTCAAGATAACAAAATATTAAAAGAATTTCCGTCTACTGCCATATCCGTATCAGATTTCCTCTCTCAGTCATAAAGGCAGCTGCCTCCGCTGATAATTCCCACAGAACATAGCGTGCAGATTTCCATCCTTAGGTTTGTAATCACTACGTCCATATAGTACTTCTCCCGCGCCACACTTTTCAGGCAGAGTAAACTATCATTGTAATCCAAGGGCATACCCACCAACCAAAAGATGCTTAACCTTATTCTTGTTTAAGAATTCTATACACTCTTTGAAATCTTTGCTGATCATGATATTTCCACTTATTATACTCCGCCCTGATTACCTCAAGCGCTGTAATTCTCGCTTCAAACGGCTGCGTGCTCCAAAAAGCATAATCGCTCTTTTCATCACCGATTTTCATTTTTTCCATGGCAGTTATACCTATTTCAGACATATTTGATATCCTGGATTTCCAGCCACTATACAGCTCAATAAAATCACTTAGGAACGCGCATGGAATAATTTAGATCAGATGGAGTGTAGGAAACATAGCAAACCGTTATCACCTACGGTACCGCAAAGAAACTTCTTCCTTCCGCATACATTTTGTCAACCACTTCTGTCATGGCAATTGTATCAACGAGCATCAGCCTTGTATTCCCTATCTTTCGGTAATGCAAGACACCTTGGCGCCTCATCTCTTCCTCTAACCAATCATCACGGCGGAGCCTGTTCGCCGTTTTGCTCAGCACCTGTGTCGGCACTTCAATCTGCCGTCCCTCATAATCCACCACCACACCTGTAACCGGCTCCGGCTCATACAGATCAAAGGGTAAACAGGCCGCAATACGATCCTCTAAATAATGGCAGAAGGTAATGGTTGAAAATGGGGCATCTATGGTCAAAATCTTGCCTTTCCACTCCAGCAGCCGGCTAAAAGGGGTATCCTCTCCAAAGGGCTTTTTAACCTGCTCGTGGCCAGCCACGAACTCCTCCGCTCGTTCTCCCCAGGCAAGAATGGGATGAGTGGGGCTAAGACTCCTGACCACGTCTTGGTTGCGGCGAAATACCTCACTTAGAAGACCCATCCGTGAGGGGCTTCTACGTACATTCATTGACTTGCCTTCCGCCAGGAACTCACTAGAGCTTTGATTCTGGTAGGTCAATGAGGGCATGCTGAGAAGACCACTCGGCCCAAGCACCTGTTTGATAGCCTGGATCATCTCGGCGGGGCGTCCTTTAAAACCATTGGAAGAATTCCAGGAGGCATGGACCATAACAATATCACCCGAACCAATACCGAGTTTCCGCAAACAGCCCTGAAACTCACCAGCATCAAACGAAAGAAAGCGATGGATTACAAACGATTTTATTTTCTGTCTACTCCTCTTCAATAAACGAGCATTCATCACTCACCCTTTTCCAGTGCCTGCTTCAACCACATTTCTAATTGATCGACACGCCGATCCCAGGTATTTTCCTCCGCTTTAGCACGCCTCTGCTCCACCGTGCTAACACCACCCGACATTACAGCATGTTCCAGTGCCGCCACCCACTCTTCAGTTCCAGAAGCTATTGCTACTACATCAGAAAAATATTGAACAACGGCCTCTTGTGCTGCAGCAACTACTGGCTTACCCACTGCTAAATACTCATTTAACTTTACCGGATAACCCGCCCCTACCCACTCACCTTCCCTGATGCGATAACATATGGTGTTAACATCCATATGATAAGTGTAAGCTGGAACCTCCTTTTGCTGCTTTGGACCAAGAAAGTGTATATTGGCTCTTTGACGGCAAGCAGCCAAACCTTTACATGCTACCTCATCAGCAAGTAACTCCTCTTCAGGAAGCAACCCGACCATAACCCAGTGCCATTCAGGCCGCTGAGCCGCAATATCAGCTATAAGCTGAAAATCCATTTTTCTATTTAAGGTTCCCGTGTTACCTATTCTTGGGTGCGGAATCTCTGCCAAATCAGTAGGGCAGGGAATCACTGGGTTCATGGTCAGATCAAACAAAGACAAATTAACCCCATTGGGAAGAATCCGCACCCGATCGAGTGCATTTCCAGGTAATGCCCGAGCCATTCCCATTGTCGCCGCTGTAAGAAGATCTGCAGATTCCACAACTTGCTCTAAAAACTGCTGATCTAAGTCAGACCAATTATCCATTTGTGAATACACATCATAGACATGAAATGCGACAGTTCGGGGCTTTAAGCTCTGGATATAGGGCCAAAAACATGGATGAAAAAGAAAAGCTACAAAATCATCACCTGGCTTTATATTAACCGCAGAACGCAAGCGGCGTGAATGCATCGCAATCGCTTTATTATCCCATAAAGGCCATGTTTGCCATCGAGGCATCCATTTTCCCGGCCTATCAACTAAAACCCCATCGAGCTGTTCCATGCACCCAAATCTTTTTGCAGCTTTCCACGCTGCTCCATTTCGCATCCATAAATCGAGTGGCCCATGATTATATACGACAGGCCAGCCTCTCTGCGCCAACCCAGCCAGCAAATTCTGCCTATTCATCCAGGGTCCATCGTCCCAAGGATGGGGAGCAAAAGCTATAATTGGTTTTATTAGCTGTAACTCAATGGAATCCACCATGTACACACCTTACTTAACTTGAATGACCAGTAGTAACTCACTGGCTGCCAAAACACAATCAACCGAGCATTTAGCAATCACTTGCGAGTCCCCCTCACTACAAACCAACCACCCACTTTATCGAAATCACCTAACCCAAGTAACTCTACTATCCGCTTAGGCCGATATCTATTCCAACGAAGCTGACGCAACCGATTACGCCATGAGAGATCATTCACAACCGGCTTCTTTATTTGACTCACACTGTCTATATCAATAAGATCCCCATAGCGCTCACAAACCTCGGCATCTGTCTTAAATACACGCACATGATAACGAGAATCAAAATTAGGAACGCTACATATAATTTTTGTTCCTTTCGCCCAGTGTTCTATAATTTTCCGATCCTCGGGCACATGCTCCAAAACTTCTGTACAAATAATAGCTTCATAACTATCTGGATAACTGCTTGCAAATGTTGCATCCCCAACATTAAACAGATCCTTTCTCCCAGTCCGCTGTATAGCTTTATTAACTGCAACCTCACTAAAATCAAAGCCATGATACTGCAGCAAGGTTTTTTCCAGCAGAAAGTGGGCAAGTCCACCAGTCCCACAACCAACTTCAAGAACATTATCCGCACCCAGTCGCTTGATCGTCCGGAATACCTCTTGGTAAAGAGGGTAATATGGAGAGCGTTTGTACGGAAGATCAAATATCCCGGAATCTCCACCTGTTTCAAACATAGCGTTGTACGTCGCACTCTCTTGGGAGAACCGCTCAGACTCCTCTATTTTATTCATATCTGCACACCACGAGTCACCCTGTCTAATATAACTTTCTAAAAATTACTGTATATTTTTTTAGCAAGTGATTCTATTTCTTTTTTAAGCGGATGACTAAAAGTATAAATCCCCGCTATAACACCCAGCAACCATATAGCACATGCAAAAATAACTTCAATGATTATTGGCAGCTCACTATTCAAAACAAATATCTCAAAAAATAAAATCACGGGGCCACATGCGCTGATGACAAGAAGAGATGCCTGTGTAACAGCATGCATTAATGCCTTATAGCCCAAAATATTACTACGCTGTAACATCAACATATAACCGATAAATCCAATAATCTCACTTACAATTAAACCTACACAGATTGCCTTTAAACCATAAAAACTTGAAATAACTATAATCACGATTTTTAGCGACTGGTAACCTAGCTGCACAAAAGTCACTTGATTCACTTTACCCATTGACACTAACAAGGCCGCAAAAATAGGATTTAGACAGCGGATAGCAATAGCTACTACAATCATCTGCGCTAACATTGCAGACTCTTGCCACTGAGACCCATACAGTATCATAATAAGCTGATCAGCCATTATTCCCATAAATGCAAGCATAGGCCAAGAGACACCAAGCACACTGATAACTGCAACTTCTATTTTACTTGTCATGTCAGAACCAGATCTGTTCTCACTCGAAAAATAGGGAAGCAGAACTCCTCGCAATCCATCTAACACTATACGCTCAAAGAGCATGACAAAGCCCATGGCACGACTAAAATAGCCCACGGCATCAAACCCATGCGTCCGTCCAATTACCAAATCAGGCGCGCTGTTTCCCGCCTCAGATGCGAATGAGACAAGGCTCATTTTTCCGCCAAAGCCGAGTACTCGACGAATTTCTTTGGTAGATGGCATTAATATAACTGTCGCAGGCCGAGCCATAAGCGCCCCAACAACCGTGGCAAGCGTTCCAGCAAACGCTGCCCAAGCCAGACTCATAAAGCCATATCCTAGTATTGCCAGGGTAAGCCCTACTCCCGAGTGAACTAATGTGCTTATAACATTGATACGAAAAATGACATTAAACGCCATATCCCGCCTCAATAAAGCAAGCGTGACCGAGCCAAATGGGATAATAAAGAAACACAGTGCAAGAACGCTTAATACATCACGCACCTTTATATCACTGTAAAATTCAGCAACAGTCTCTGCTCCCATCAATATCGTGAGTGATATCATCCAGGCAATCACCAGTGTAACTGTGAAGGCCGCCCTTTGTCGCTCCTGAGTTAGCTCAGGTTCCTGAATAAGGTATGCGCTAACCCCAAAGTCACGAAAGGCTTGAGCAATTGCGATTACCCCAGCACCTACGGAGTAGATACCAATCTCCTGAGGCGAAAGAAGGCGGGCAATTATTACAGTGGATAGAAACTGAATCCCAAGTGATGCATATCGCTCAGTGAACGAGTATGCCAACGATCTGCGAATGCCCACAGCTAACAGAAACCTACCGAGGGGAAAAGATCAGAAGCTTTACTTGCTTCACCAAATCTGCTGTTACACACTAGTACACCGTCCAGGTTATATTGACGGATAGCAGCGCTTTAGATTGAGCTATTCCATCGCTCTTGGCCGTACTCTTTATCCGCCAATATAATGTGGTTAATGTACTAGAGCAGCACTCGTTCAAAACAACCACCCTCATCATGGCTACCATAAAATCCCTTTGCGCTTTAGTTTGTTTTTTAGGCCAAGAAGTGGGTACCCTCCCTCATAGGCTTTCTTTGCTTCCTCTTTGGCCTTTTCCATCTGCCCAGTTTCAAAGTATGCAAGCCCAAGAAAATAACTTAGCTCTACGGACTTATCTCCTATTTTAGCCTTGGCTCTTTTCAAAATATCAACAGCCTTACCCAGTTTTTTCTCCTTAAAAAATAGTTGCGCCATGGCCAGATAGGCTGAGGGTGACTCCGGCTGAACGCGAATACCTGTATTCAAGGCACTGAATGCCTTTTCATGATGCCCTAGTTCCCAGTTAACCAAACCTACATTGGCATAAATCTCTGACCACAGTGGGTGGTTTTCCTGTATACGTATAGCTGTATAGTTGAACTCACCAAGCGCCCTTGTGAGCAAAAAGGTTCTACCTCCTTCATTTGAAGCTACCTTTGCTCGCCTAAAGTAGATGCCCCCTGTGCAGTAGTGGTGTAAGCCACCGGACAAATAAGCTGCATAACGCCTCATCCACGCCTTTCTCTGTGCCTTAGACACCATCTGAGTGAAAGGCGTTTGCGCACTGGCGCCGGTTCTTATGTATGCCGCTTTACAATATACAGGCCATGTTGCCCACTCTACTGCCGTTGGCTCAAAGCCGTAACCATACACCAATTGCGATAGCATCCCACTGCCAAGAAAAAGCACCAAGAAAGCGTTCGCTCTAAGAGGCTGTTTTAAAATCACTTTCTTCCACCTGTTCAGCATTTTTACACACACCGGGATAATAATGCATCCTATTTAGAGCCTGCTCATTAAGTCAGTACGCCATTGCCGACAATCACTCGGGTATCGGGGTCATCAATGCCAGGCGGTGCAACCCATTGACTTTTCAGCATTTCTAAAGACTGTGCACAATCAGGTAACCCGCATTACATTCCGAACTATTCTGGCCATGAACCGGGAAGGAGTTCGATCCCATGGCGTGTAGCGTGGAAGCTGGAAGAGATCGGAAAAACGGTTTGCCACTCCGTGGCTGGTCGATACCCCAGCGGTGAACCCAGCCCGCTTTACCATCTGCACATGCTCAGAACTGTAGTCATCCCCTGGAATTCCATTCGGGTAGGCAAAGAGGGTTACCTTTTCACCCGTCAACGCCTCAAGTTGCTCTTTGCTCTCTGTTATCTCTCTGTATGCCTCTGCCGCACTCAACTTCGACAGAATAGGGTGGGTGACCGTGTGTGCTCCAATATCCATGCCGGCTTTATGTAGTTCTCGAACCTGATCGGAACTCGCCATCAGGTGTGCCTCAGGATTTCCGGCGGCTTCCAACAGCTGCTTCGCCATGTCATCTCTAACACTGGTCTGCAGCAGCTTTAAGTGATCAATTAGACTCATAGCAGCCATGACCCGATCTGCCTGGGTTTCCAGCCGATAGATACCTAGATCGTCATTGGAAAGATCCAGCTCTTCATCCGGCAACACGCGTAACGCTTCTTTCACAGCATCATTCCACATCATGGAGCCATTCAGGTATCCCGTGGCAATGAAAATGGTTGCAGGAATGGCATGGCGCTTCAATATCGGAAGCGCCGTGGTCAAGTTATCAGCATACCCATCATCAAAGGTCACGCAGACTGCCCGTGGAGGCAGCCTTCCCTCCTTTAGACAACAGGCTGCATCAGGCAAGGATAGCGGAGAGAAATGCTCAGCAATCAGTTTCATTTGCCAGTTAAACGAAACCGCATCCACATCACCTTCATACATGGGGTCAAGTTTCGGCAGCACACGATGATAGATCAGGATAGAGAGCCGGTTACCGCCAGGCCCTATTGAAAAAGCATCCGCCAGGCCTTTTAAACCAATAGCCGCTAGCTTAAATCCTATGCTCCCAAGGTTCATGAAGCCCATGTCTTTCAATTTGGTTTGCTTTTCAATGGCTGGCGGTGTCTTCAATACCATGACCTCTTATTCTCTGCATTAGCGCCTCTGCCCCTTGACTCTACTGTCAGTATTTCACTCTGCTCAAATTCCATCACATGCTTCTCAACCAAGTGAGTACCTATCACAATAATTGCCAAAAGATGATAGAAAAGATCAAAGTACGCCAGCCCAAGAAATGCTCCTCCTGTCGCATAGGCAATAAGACTGACCTGTATCATTCTCGCCAAGGTATTTAGCCATGCTAACTCCTTGACATCATGAGTTCGGCGCACAAGCTCATTAGACCTCTTAAAAGCTAAAATGCCCACTAACAAGAAGAGCAACAGTCCAGGTATGCCGTGATCGCCCAGTACCTCAAAGTAAATGCTGTGTGCATCATGGTATTTCTCTGGAATTGGAGCATGCATAACAAATATTGACCTTATGTTTATTCCGTCAAACCCTCCCCCTGTAAAACGACTCGAAGCCAGACTTATTGCGGCTTGCCATGCATTAATCCGCCCCATGGCTGAGGCATCTTCCTGGTAGGTGTCGATGGTATCCATACGCTCATGCCAAGAACTTGGCATAAAAACCACAACAGACACACCCAGCAGCAGCAACGCAAGACCCATCTTTAATTTTTGCTTGCTCTTTAGCAAGAACCATAACATCACTGCCCCAGCAGCCAAGAGGGCTCCTCGTGACTGGCTGCCAATTGCAGATACCCCCATGAGTATAATAACCAACAATAACCCTCGCTGCACCCATATATTAACAGCAATGCTACGCAGATAATTGGCAAGTGGAATTGTCATAAGCAAAGCAAGTGCCAACTCATTATTGCCCTGGATAAAGCTACCCGAAGGCCCCCAAACATGATGGCTGCCACCCGTTATGATAGTAAAAATTCCGCCTTTGATTCCATAATAACCAATGGAAAGCACTATTACCCAAATAAGCAGATTGAGACGTGCCCGATCCGATATCACCATCAGTGTTATAATGGCAACAAGTTGAATTTTAGCAACCTTAATTAACTGCTCTTGTGACACATCAGGGGAAATAGCAAAAATTGTGGTAACCCCCATCCACAGAAGGAACATGAACCAGAATATGGTCAATGAGTTTAGCGGGATACGCTTAGGTTCCTGGCTAAACAGTAAACCTATAATTGTTGCAATGGCAACAACTTGCGCAAAAGGAAAATCATACGCAAAACCATAGGCTAGTCGATGGGGGTTCATATAACCCAACCACGACCACATCAGTACGCCGATATAAGGTCGCGCCAGGATAAATGGCACGCTGCCAAATACAATGAGTACGATTGCAATATCACGCATAATTTAGCAACAGATGATACGGCATATCACAGCCAGGTGAATATCCAGGAGGCTGTCCGAGAATAGGAATCATGGTGAGGGGAAGCTGGTTTGAGTCAGGTTTTTTCATTATTTAAGGCGAATATTGGGCATATTTAACGAAAATAATGGGGGAACCTGGCCAAATCCGGCTTTTCCTCACTGTAGCTCCTATTCTCGGACAGCCTCCTGGCTCCACGAAACTCTCATAAGCAATCATTGCACCAAAACTTTACTCATTACATAACGGTATTTTCCAGACTTTTCTGATGCAATTTGATCAACTTTCTCCACGTTAATTGTTACACCTTGCCCCAATCTCTTTTTGAACCCTTGCCGTATTGCTTCCTCAACACCGTTTTGATACTGATTATCTGGAACTATCTGCACATCTATTACACTGAGGGACTGCTGAATAATCTTGAAATCAGATACCCCCTCCAAGTCACGTATAACATAGATAAGGGCCAAGCCATGCATTGCAGTGCCATCAGCCGCAATAATGAAGTCCGTTGTGCGCCCCTGAATATCTTTCAGCAAAGGCAGACCCCGGCCACATGAACAAGCCTGGTCATCCAGCACCGCTACATCGCCCGTTCTATAACGGATAAATGGGAACTCCTGGGTAGCAAGATGCGTTATCACAACCTCACCAGCTTCCCCCGATTGTTGGGTATTACCATTTTTATCCACGATCTCGACAATGACATCTTCAGCCGTAATGTGCATCCCGCCTTCTGGGCATTGGTGAGCAATAAAGCCGGCATCACGACCGCCATAACCATTGGCTACCGGGCAACCAAAGGTCTCTTCAATATCCTTACGCTGATCATCATATAGCCGCTCTGAAGTCACAAAAGCCACTTTAATATTCAATTTATCTAAGCAAACGCCCTGCTTTTGAGCATGTCGAGCAATCAAGGAGAGAGAAGATGGGTAGCCAAATAACATTTTTGGACTAAAAGAACGAATCTCTTCAATAAAACGGTCAAGGTTCTTCACTGACATTTCGAAAGCAGAGATTAGCTTCGTTCGAAGCATCTGATCCCGAATTTTCCGCACCCGATCCTGGGAACCCAGCTCTATCGGCGAGCCCCAAACCACAATTTCAGGGTCGCCAATATCCACATCCCACCAACGGGTCGCCCGCCATTTTGCGGCCACATCATGGCTTACACGCTCTTTTCCAATAAAGAAAATTAATGGCTCCCCAGTAGATCCACCCGTATTGAATCTTGCCAGCCCTTGAGCATTATCAGCTTTTAGCTCTTCAGTATGGGCACGGATTAGATCTTTTGTCAGTAACGGTAGCTTCTGGAGATCTTCCAAAGTTGTAAAATCTGCTGGTTTGAGTTCTAACTCCTGCAATACTTTTCTGTAATAGGGTACATGGTTATAGGTAGATGTGATCAGTTTTTGCAACCGCTCCAGTTGAAGGCTCTTTAACTGCTCTTGCGTCCACCATTGGGTCTCTTCCATCTGTTTGCGCACTGAGACTGTGCTGTGTCGTTTAAGTTTTTCATGCAGTGGAAAAACGAGGTTTGAAATCACACTGGTATATAAGCTCATGACTTTCCCTTTTGCAGACCATTTTGTACACCATGGTAGGCTTGCATCCATCGCTCACAAACAGATTGCCAGCTATATTCTTTAACCTGCTCAAGCCCACTCTTTACCATCTGCTGAGATTTTTCATCATCGCCCAATAACTGGCAAATGGCTTCAGCCATTGTTTCATGTGCACCAGGCTCAACAAGCAGTGCTGTCTTTTCGTGCTCGACTAAGTAGGGAATTCCGCCCACATTAGTGGAAACTACAGCCACTTCAGAGGCAAGCGCCTCTAAAATGGATATGGGCATATTATCGGCTAGACTAGGATTGATCATAATATCTGCTGTTCGATAGAGTTCAGCCATTTGCTCATTGGCTAAGCGGCCAGTAAATGTTACTGCCTTGCCAATCTTCAATTGCTCAACCAATATCTCTAACGCTTGTTTTTCAGGGCCTTCGCCTGCAATGCTGAGCTTGGCATCAGGGTACTCTTTATTAATGAGCGCAAAAGCACGGATAGCTGTAGCTACGTCATAGATAGCTTCTAGGTTTCGCGTCACTATAATATGCACCTGATCAGATTTTTTTTCTTTTTTAATGCTATAGAATTTTTCCAAATCAATAATGTTGGGGATGATGCGCGTTGCATGCCCATACACTGTAAACATTTGTTGTAAGAAACCAGAGGGGACCACAATCAGTCGTGATTTATTAAGGCTTGGCTTTACCCAGCGATAGGAGCGCTGAAAAAAACCCCCAGCCTCTCCACCATGATAGTTTATGATGACAGGCTTATCTCGTAATGCTGCAATCCAAACCGCAGGGGTCGCAAACAGATGCCAAGACCAGCCAGAATTTGCCATGATATGAAAAAGATCAACCTTGCCAGCGGTTACCCAGAGACGCCATAGGTAAGGAAACATGCGCATCACTGCTCGCACCCCTTTTATGCCTCCAACCCATGCAGGTGAATAGGGCGCGTTAACTTGTACAAAATGAATAGTGTACCCCTCTGACTCTAATAGTCGACTGAGCTGCAAGGCTTGATTTGCCATACCTCCGTAAGGCGGGGGTAATGGACCGATTAGTCCAATCCGGGGTTTATTCTCATTGCCCATGCTTATTTATTTACCCTGCGCCATGGGATAAACCTGTTTATAATATCCTACACTCTTTTCCCAATTACGCTCATTTTCAACAAAGGCTCTGCCGTTATCTTGAAAGGTTGACCAGCTTTCCCGGTCAGACAATAATTTCAATACCGTTTTAGCCAGATCATCAGCACTATCAGCAGAAAACAGCAGGCCATTCTTGCCATCTTCTATGAGCTCTTTATGTCCGCCCACATCTGAAGCAACAACCAGACGCCGCTGCGCCATCGCTTCCAGTGGCTTTAGTGGTGTTACCAAATCAGTGAGGCGCATGGGCAGCCTCGGATAGACAAAAATATCGACCAAATCGTAGTAGTTGTGCACACCATCATGGGGAACACGGCCAGTAAAGACCACTGCATCCACAAGCCCCATCTCTTTAGTTTTTTGTTTTAACAACTGCTCCTGAGGGCCACCACCCACTAGCAGCAGACGCACATCAGGAGATACCTCTAAAATAGCAGGCATTGCATCCAGCAGTAGCGGCAGCCCTTCATACGCATAAAATGAACCGATGAAACCCAGCACAGATTTCCCTGCCAACCCAAGTTCGTTTGCCAACGTCTGATCTGTGCCCCGTTCAGCGCTGAATCGGTTAATGTCAACTGCATTTGGTATTACAGTAACCTTATCTGCAGCTATGCCACGATCAATAATGTCTTTGCGCAGCCCTTCACAGATGGTTGTTACAGCGTCTGCATTTTTAAACACATAGGTCTCCACCGCCCGCGTCAAGCGATAGCGCAACCCCCACTCATTGCTGGTGCCATGATCAGCAGCGGCATCCTCCCAAAAAGCTCTGCATTCATAAACAACGGGGAGTTGGTGGCGCTTGCCAGCACGTAGCGCTGCAATACCATTCAGGCATGGGGAGTGAGCATGCAGGACATCTGGCTTTTCACGTTCAATAACACTGTCAAGCCGATGATTCAGGCTGGTGATAACGCTCAGCTGATTAATTAGTGGCAACTTGGAAAGATAGCCGTTCGGGGAGCCTGTGCGATAAAAACAGAGGCCATCAACCTCTTCTTCACCCTGCTCACTCTTCCCCTGTTTGGTGCCTGTCAGATGAGCAGTCTGCCAACCAAAACCTCGCTGCTGCTCAATAATTGCACGGCTGCGAAATGTGTAGCCACTGTGCAGTGGAATGGAGTGATCCAGTATGTGCAGGATCTTCATTCTGCTCATCCATTTAACCCCTGACTGTGCCCTGGGAGCTTTTTTTGAAAGGCGGCAAACATCAGTAATGTCCAGATAGGGGCACTATAATCACGCAGGCCTGATTGATGTTGATCTATCAAGTGTTCGAGGTATTTTTTATTAAAGATACCCGTATCCATAATTTCCGACCCCAGCAAGACATCACGAACTTGTTGCTTTAGTGAACCTCTAAACCAGCCTGCCAACGGAACAGCAAACCCCATCTTTGGTCGGTAGAGAATGCTATTGGGCAGCAGAGGCTCCAACCCTTTCTTAAAGATATATTTTCCTTCCCGACCTTTTAGTTTGAGGTTTGGTGGCAAGCTGGAGATCCATTCAACCAGTTTGTGATCCAGTAACGGTACCCGCACCTCTAGTGAATGCGCCATGCTTGCCCGGTCTACCTTGGTCAGGATATCGCCAACCAGGTAGGTCTTCATATCCAGATATTGAACCAGTGAGAGCGGGTGATCCGTCGGCGAATTTTGTGCATGTCGGCGTAATACCTCGACACCGTTATACCCTTGCAATTCACTTTTAAAACTATCACTGAAGAGCTGGCTTCGCATCTCATTTGAGAAGATACTGATACTGTGAAAATAGCCCTCTACACTGTCACGAGCCAAGGACTGAAAGGTGCTTTTACCACGAAATATTTTTGGTGCCCAATCCAATTTTGGATATGCGGCGCCTAGAAAACCGAATAGAGACCTACGAAGAGCTAACGGCATGAGAGAACGCATCTTCTCTTCATAGGTGTGCCAACGATAACGCCGATAGCCAGCAAGATTTTCATCACCGCCATCACCAGACAACGCTACCGTCACATGCTTACGTGCTAACTCACAAACACGGTAGGTGGGCATGGCAGAACTATCGGCATACGGTTCATCGTAGAGTCCAGCCAGCTTTTTCAGCAGGCCAAAATCATTGGGGTCTACCTCTCCTACTTGATGGTTGGTTGCATAACGCTCTGCAACCTCCTGGGCATACTTGGCCTCATTGAATTTCGGATCACCAAAGGAGATCGAGCATGTATTGACGGGATCGCTGGATAACCCAGCCATCATGGCAACTACGGCACTGGAGTCCACACCACCGGAGAGAAAAGCGCCCAAAGGAACCTCTGATACAAGCCGAATATCCACCGCCTCACGCAGGCGTCTTATCATCTCTTCCTGTGCCTCAACCTCGTCCATCGCCGGGCTTAGTTGAAAAGGTACATCCCAATACTCAACTGGTTCAGGAGTTTTCCCCCCTCGCCTTATTGTTAAGTGATGTCCTGGTGAGAGTTTGTAGACATTTTTCAAGATTGTTCTTGGCTCTGGCACATAGCCATAACCAAAATACTCTTCAACCGCTTTTGGATCTATCTCCCATTTCAATTCAGGGTGTTCAAAAATCGCCTTCAGCTCTGATCCAAACAGCAGCTGCCCATTGCTCAGATGGGCATAAAAGAGGGGTTTGATGCCGAGACGGTCTCGCGCCATAAAGAGCATTTCTTGACGACGATCCCAGATGGCAAAGGCAAACATTCCTCGAAAGTGTTCAACGCATGCCTCTCCCCACTCTTCCCAGGCATGGACGATCACCTCTGTATCACAGTGCGTTTTGAATCGATGCCCTGCCGCTTTCAGCTCTTCAGAAAGCTGTTGGAAATTATAGATCTCACCGTTATAGACAATAACAACCGATCCATCTTCATTAAAAAGTGGTTGCTGCCCACTTGATAGATCTATGATGGATAGTCGCCGATGCGCCAGACCAACACCCGGCTCAATATGAATCCCGCCCTCATCCGGGCCACGATGGTACTGTGATTCATTCATGCGATGCAGAAGGTCACGATCAATCTCACGCTTGCCCAGCGTATCAACAATTCCTGTTATGCCGCACATTTAATAATTACCGTTATTATTTTTCCTAACATCTTCTATCGTTTATCACTGCTAAATAAAGTAACAAATTCCGATAACACCATAGCTCAGCAACAGCCAAAACGGAATGCACAAAAGCCGCGCTATTTTGAATGTTTGCTGGAGCTACTTGTTAGTCATTTTATCAACCAATTGACCATCTACGAATTTGTGTAGAATACTAGATACTAGAGTTTGATATGGCATACCTTCACGTAGGGCTCGGGCTTGAAGCGCTCTAAGATCCCGAGACGACAACCGAATATTGATGCGGGCATCTTTTTTAAAGGTTGCCTCTGCAATGGTTTGATGCCGTTTAATTTCTCGAGCGGAATTCTTAACATGCTTGAGATTACCTGACTCAAAGGCTTCAAGAATCTCCTGCTCTTCTTGATCTAATTTACTCATTATGAACCACCAACATATTTTCGTGTGGCCTTGCGGCTAGGAATGATAGTTTTCAGAAATAATTCACTCTCATTCTCAGCAAATGGCACGAGGTAGGCGTAATTCTCTATCAGCACTACCGAAATTTGCTGTCCAGGGTAACGCTCCTGGTTCGGGTGATCGAAGAGATCGACCTCGTTTCCAAGCTGGATATTGAGGATAATATCTTCAAAGGAGATTCCTCGATCTGCCTTGAGCCGTTCATTTTTCTCTGAATTCCATGCATATGTTTTCATCCTTGGAGTCTAGCACTACGTGTGCCTTTTGTCTTCTGCGGCTAACACAGCATTGCAGCCATTTATATCCATTAACATCTTTTTCCAGCTTCACCAAGAACTCTGTCGTATACCCCCATATATCTAGTGACCATTGAGTCCAAACTGAATTTTTCTTCTGCCTTTTTTCTGCCGGCAGCACCATGTTTCTCACATAAATCCGGTGATTCAATATAGCAATTCATCGCATCAGCCAAAGCCTCTGCATTGGCTTTTTCAACAAGCATGCCTGTCTCACCATCTGAAACCAGCTCAGCATTGCCCCCTACATTTGTTGCAACAGCAGGCAGCCCCGTTGCCATCGCTTCCATCAGGGTGTTTGAGATGCCTTCTGACAATGAAGATAAAACATATAGGTTAAAGCCCCGCATGATGCAGGCTACATCATGACGCGAACCTGGAAACCAGGTTATGCTATCCAGCCCATAGCTGGTCAGCGCCTCTTTAGACACTTTAAGCTGTGAGCCATCACCAATCCAAACCAGGCGAAGATACTCTTTTAATTCAGGCCTGCGCTGTAGCAACAAGACAAATGCTTTTATCAAGATCAGCGGGTCTTTAACTGCATCCATTCTCCCAATTGCGCCAATTACTTTGATGTTTTGTGGTTTGAATGTTTCTGGGTAATGGCTTCTGGCCTGTGTTGCAGGTGAGAATTTCCGGGTATCAACACCATTGCAGATACGTGTCAGGCGCTTTGAATCAACACCTATTTTATCTCGCAAATAGCCTTCGAGCTCTGCTGATAATGGAATATAATGTTTAACAAATGGTCTTACTATCTTTCGTATAAGCTGGTTTTTTCTATTATTACCGGCGGGATCACCCGCTCCCCAGCCATGTTCGCTATGAACCCGTGCAGACACCCCTGCAAAAAAGGCTGGGAGTTGCATCTCTAATGCCGTCAGATTGCGTGTATGCACAATGTCCGGTTTTAACTCGCGGAGGAGGTTAAAACAGCGCCGGTAAAGATCTAAATCCTTGCCTGGGCGTTTGCTTAGTGAAAACAGACAAACATCATCCCGATCTATACGCTTTGCGAAATCATCATACCCCGACAAACATATGATGACATGCCGATAGCGATCAGGCGGCATGCGGTTAATAATGTTAACCAGCCCGTTTTCTAAACCACCAATACTTAACGCATAGATGATATGAGCAATCAATGGCGGCTGTTTTTGGCTTCCTGTCATTCAGCTTCACCAGATGCCTGGTCTAATGCCAACTCAATCTCTGGCAGCATCTCATCTAAAAAATCCTGCATGGCGGCTGTTGCGGTAGCTGGCTTTTCTGCAAAAGGGGCGGCAAGCATCATAATGGCACCATCACGTCGCCCAAACATCAGGCGAGATTTTGCCTCCAGTAGCTTGGCTGCATAGTTATTCGCAGTATATTCACTGCCCACACGATACCACCGCCAGACCAACAGCTGCATCTCTCGCCCTTTCAGGTGGCTCTGTTCAAGAGATACTTCTTTATTCTTTAGCGTAGCGCGAATATTTTTCGTCTCAACACTGCGCCACATAGTCTCATCTTTTTTTAGAATCAGATTCTGCGAGCTTACCAGCTCTGCACCTTGCTTCTGGCTAAGAAATTGCCACAAGAAGAGGCTGACCACAGCGTCACCCTTACGATAAAACTGCAAGGCAACACTATCTGCACCTATAATTTCAGGCTCCCAACTCCATGCCAGTTTTTCAATGCGCTGCCAACCATTTGCTCCAACGGGTGCCTGTACAGGTGCAGATGAGGTTGCAGGCTGGTATTGATTCAGCCCGGCAGAAGCCAGAGGCCAAAGAGAGACTGCCAGCAGTGTAATCACACCAGCCCGCCAAAAACCAGCTGCGCCATTTCGTGGAATTAAAGCTGCCGCGCCTATGTTGTCACCTGCCTTGGAACTACACTCTTCAGGGTCGCGCCAAATAGCGCCGACACTAAACATAATTAGCATGACAACGCCAAAAAAAACCCAGCCATAAATCAAATGGTCTACACCAACCGCTACTGTCATATCACTGAAGTGACCCAGCATGACAATGATGTAGGCACGCATTCCATTCGCAAAAATGGGGACAATGATTGCTGCCACCATAAAAATCAGGCGCTTGGTCATACTGCTGTAGGTAAGGTAGGCAAAGAGGCTGCCTAAAGTGATAGAGGCAATGAGGTAGCGAATTCCGCTGCAAGCCTCAACTACTGACCACTCTCCACTGGGAAGACTAAAAAACAGCCCTTCCCGATAAACGGGAATACCCGTTATTTGTATAAGCTTGACCGTAAAGTCAGCAGTAAACTCCATCAGGGAAGGCACCAACTCCTCCCCCATCGGAACAGCAAACAGAAGAAACAGTAATGGAAAAAGTATGGCCAGGCAGACCTGGTTGCCAAGCACCACCCACAAGCCAGAGATCAGCATAAAAACAAGCGCGAGCTGCTGAACAACCAGCGCATCTACTGCATCCCCCAGCAACCATAAAAAGCCAACCCCAAAGAGCACCACCAGAGCACGGTATTCTGGCTTTGGAACCAGGTTTGTGAGAGCTTTGCGCCTGTCCCAAATCAGCCAGGCAGAGATAGGAAGGATCAAAAAACCATGCGCAAAGGTATCTGAACGTAGCCAGATAGAGATCATAGACCACGCTGTCTGGTGGTATAGCGCCAGAATACCAACCAACACACCAAGCGCCAGTACTACTGGGACTCTCCAGTATTGATGGGCCTCTACCAAGCCGCTTTCAAATCTTTTTTGTGCTGCCTTGCTCAAGAAGCTCTCCTACTTTTGGAAGGTTCTCATTCCAGTTGAAATTCTTACATACGAACTCACGCGCCTTTGCACCCATGGCACTGCCGTTCTGCCGCAGCAAAAGCAGCGATTGGCGCACCAGGGATTCAGAATTGTCTGCCATCACCACATCTTTATCCGGTTCTGCATCAATACCCTCAATGCCTGATGGCGTAACCAGTACAGATTTTGCCATCGCCATGGCTTCTAATACTTTATTTTGGATGCCTCTGGCAACACGCATCGGAACCACTGCAAAGGTGGCATGCTGTAGATAAGGTCGTATATCCAAAACAAATCCGGTCACAACAACCCCTGGATATGCAGCCAGTTGTTGTACGGCATCCGTGGGGTTGCTGCCCACAATGAAAAATCGCACATCAGGGTGTTGCGCTCTGATTTTAGGCAGCACATCCCGTGCGAACCAGATCACTGCATCAACATTTGGCCAGTAATCCATGGCGCCTGAGAAGACCAAAACTTTTTCGCTTTCATTGTAAGGGGTTGGAAAATTCTCATCCGGTGAGAAGTATTCTGTATCAACGCCATTGTTGAAATGATCCACGCGCTCAGCACAGTCTGGCACCCGCTCTTTAAAGAACTGCGCCTCTGCACTGGATACAAAGAGACTGGCATCAAATTGCATGGCCACTTCACGCTCAAAACAAAGTAACTCTTGGGCTTCACGTTTGTAAACCCAACTTAGAGGCCAGGGCTTACGTTCTGAATATTGCTGCCATTTATCTGAATCAACATCTACAAAATCAATGACTCTGCATATTTTTCCATATTTTGGTGCCAGAAGGTATTGAGCCATGGCTGAAGAGAAGACCAGCGTCCGTTGTATATTATGTTGCTGTATCGTCTGGTCTACCCATGTCTGAAGCTGATCACTGGCATAGTATGGCAAGGTCAAGGGCTGTTTAAGAAACAGTCCTTGCAGGCTTTTTATTTTTGCTTGAGCAGGATTCAGCTCTATAAAGCAGCTCTCTTCGCACCAATCTTGTAGTTGCGAGACATGCTTCCAATCTGCTTTATCATCAATAAAGGCACCCAGGAAAACACGGTACTGTTTTAGTAAGAATTTCAGCAGATGGTAAGAACGAATCTTATCGCCTTTATTTGGGGGGAAGGGTATACGGTGAACCAAAAAAAGTAGGGCTGGCTTTTTATCGGTAGCTTCCACTGCAACTCCCCAATCAACCCAGGTCTTTCGCTAGCAGCGGGCCAATTGTTTTGACTATCGGCAATGGCAACTTTTTCCAGACACGGATAAAAAGCTGATACTTGGGGTTGGTTGGATTGATCTCTGGCATTGCCTTTGCCTTTACCAGATAGTATTCGTAATGCAGCGGCTCTGGGGTGAACCCCCAGTTCTTTTTAAAACTGTAGGGGCCTGTGCCTCTCTTGCTGCGGCCATAGTCAAAGATACGCACACCCCGCTCGCCTGCTCGGCACATCAGATCCCAATACATAAAGTCATTGCCTTTTACTGTGCGTGCAGCGGCAATGCTACCTCCATAGTATGGCAGTACCTGGTCTCTAAAATAGAAACTCATTACACCGGCAATATCCTTTCCTTCGTGGGTGATCATCAATACTTCGCAGGCATCTCCAAACACTCTGCGCAGATTTTGTAAATAGCGTTTGCTGAATACAGGTGTACCCAGATTACGCACGCTTTCAGAATAGATTTGATAAAGACGATCACAGCCATCATCCAGCTCACCGATCAATCCGGCCTTGATACCTTTTCGCACCATGGCTCGTTGTTTCCGTGGAATGGCCATCATATTTATTTCAGGGTCGGCATCTATCTCTTTGCGGAAGGTGACATGCAGCTCTTTGGTTGGCCAATCTTTATTTTGTGGTTGGAGATTGCGCATCTCTAGCGAGTCCACACCCAACTGGTCAGCCAATGCGCAGGCCGCCTGCTCTAATGCGCTACGCGCTTCAGGATTTTCTGCTACCACACCACCATAGACACAGAATGGCAGGGATACCAGGTTATTTCCAAACAGCAGGCTGTTGACATGGCCCAATGGCAGCACCCCTTCGATAGCACCATTCCGCTCGGCGAGCAAGAAATGGGTTTTATGTCCAAAGCTCTGTTCAATCACCTCTTTCCAACCGGCACGGTGAAAAAAGGTAGCTTCGCTACAGTGCTCAACAAAAGCATCCCAGCGATCAAAATCAATCTGCGTCAGTTCACTGATTTTTATTTTACTCAACGCAAGTTACTCCTCTGTTCCCAGAAAAACCTCATCCATACTGCTCCAGTGAAAATCTTGTAGCAGCCGGGTAAGCCTTTGCTCCATTTGCCTAAGATTCAGGTAGTGCCGAAAGCGGGTTTTATACGGCAACCCCTGCTGTCTGGGTTGGTTAAAATCTATCTCCCATGGGTGAAAATAAAAAATGGCTGATTGTCCTTCCGTTTCGTTGACATGCTTAATGGCCCAGTGTGAAAAGGCATAAGGGAAAAAACGAAACCACCCACCACCACCGCAGGGGATTTTACGCCCCATTACCTCAACAGTTGTTACTGGCACTTCAAGCAGATTGCCTCCATTTGGGTGGAATGCAAAACGCGGGGCCTCTGGCATGCCGTAGTGATCATGTTTAATCGGGAAGATGCTGGAGCTGTAGATATGCCCTGTCTCTTCCAGAATATCCAGTGCCCAGAGATTTTTAGCGCCGATCGAGTAACTCGCTGCCCGGTAGCCCTTTATCTGTTGACCTGACAGGTCTTCAAGGGTGGCTCGTGTGCGGATTACATCACTTCGGAATTCATCTGGTTTTTGGCCGCTGACACGAATATGAGACCAGCCATGGCTGGCCAGTTCATGCCCCTCATCAACGATGCGTCGTACCATTTGTGGATAACGCTCGGCCATCCAGCCAAGGGTGAAAAATGTGGCTTTGATTGATTGGTCTGAAAAGAGCGTCAGTATCTGGTCAACGCTTGCCTCTGCCCGCCCTGGCAATCTGCCCCAATCGGATCTGTTGATATGATTTTCAAAAGCAGAAACCTGGAAGTACTCCTCAACATCAACGCTCATTGCATTGATGATCTGCCCATCTTTATCGCATGCGATCCGTTGCTTCACGATCAAGGGCTCTTTGCAGATGCCGCTCTCGATCCCCATTGAAGTAGAACATCAGCAACCCGCTCCGCAGCTTTCCCATCCCAAAGTTCTGGCACCCTGCCTCGCTTCCCTCCAGTGGTAACAATCTGCTCAAAGCTGGCTTTGATGCGCTTTGGATCAGAGCCGACAATGGTATTGGTTCCCTGCTCTACCGTAATGGGTCGTTCTGTATTTTCACGCAAGGTAATACATGGAATGCCCAGTGCTGTGGTCTCTTCCTGAATACCACCCGAATCGGTCAGTACCAGTTGCGCTGAATTCATTAGACCCAGCAGCTCCAGGTAGCCTAAGGGGGGTAACAATGCAATCCGATCTGAGTCCAACAACCCGGTTAAATCGGCCGCGTTAATTCGTCCACGCGTACGCGGATGCACAGGAAAGATGAGCGGCATGCGCTGGCTGATCTCTGCAAAGGTCTCGAGCAACCGTGCCAGCACTTCAGGGTTATCTACATTTGAGGGGCGGTGCAGTGTCACCAATCCATAACCCGATTCTGCCTCCAGGAATTGCGCCGGATTGGTTAAACCGGCCAACACCTCTTTTGGTGGCACGGCGCGTTCCCGGTTTGCAAAGAGCGTGTCAATCATCACATTACCAACAAAGTGAATGCGCTTTGGATCAATGCCCTCGCGTACCAGATTGGCCTGGGCATTTTTTTCTGTGGTCAATAATAGCTCTGAAATCTGGTCGGTCAGCACCCGGTTGATCTCTTCGGGCATATCCCGGTCATAGCTTCGCAGACCCGCCTCAACATGAACAACAGGAATGCCTTTTTTTACCGCCACAAGTGCACAGGCAATGGTGGAGTTCACATCACCAACCACCAGCACAAGATCAGGCTGGATGAGATCCAGCTGCGGCTCAAATTGCTTCATTATTTCAGCCGTCTGCACGGCATGGCTGGATGATCCAACACCCAGATCCACATCAGGCTCGGGAATACCAAGCTGATCAAAAAATGACGCCTTCATGGCCGCATCATAGTGCTGACCTGTATGCAAAAGCTTTGCTGAGATGCCACTGCCTGGTTGATTGAAAATGCGCATCATCGGCGCTATCTTCATGAAATTGGGGCGCGCCCCAACAATGCACAAAATACTGAGTTTATTATTCTTCATACTCTTCTTCACCACTCATATCCAGTTTCAGCTGCATGACTTCAACCATCCTTCTGTCGGCTCTCATCCCGGCTTTGAGGGCATCTATTTCGGCCTCCAAGATCGCTATTCTCTGGATCAGTTCTGAATCCGCAGGTGATTTGGCAGTTTTATATTTTTTTCCCACAGGGGGTTGCTTGGGTTGAGCGGTATTGGATGAACACCAGCCCTCTTCCTTTATCTCGTCGGTAACTTTTTTCAGTGCAGCAAGATCAATCTGATGCCTCTCTTCCAGGCATCCAAAGAGCAGGATGCGGTCGCAAAGTGTATTGACCCTGCGGGGAATTCCGTTGGTAAACTCATAGATCTTTCCAAACACCTCGTTTTCTATTTTTGGGTCTTCATGCCAGCCAACCAGTCGAAGCCGGTGCAGGATGTAGTTTTTCATCTCCTCTTCATTCAAGGCGCGCAGATCATAAGAGGCGATAACACGCTGGCGAAACTGTTCCATGCTGGGCCGTTGCAAGGTGTGCTTCAGTTCATTCTGGCCCAGTAAAAAACTTTGGATCAATGCACGGCCGCCCACCTGAAAATTGGCCAGCATGCGTAGCTCTTCAATAGAGCGCTCTGGCAGGTTTTGCGCTTCGTCAATGACCAGAAGCACTCGTTTGCCCTCTTTATAGCGGTCATGTAGAAAGGCCTCCAGATTGTTCAGCAGTGCTGCTTTTGTTACGCCTTCATGAGCCAGCCCATACGATGCGCAGACTATCCGCAGAACATCTTCGGGTTCTACCTGTGTTGTAACCAGCTCTGCTGCGACAACGCGGGTGCTATCCAGCTCATCAAACAGGTTACGCACCAACATGGTTTTTCCGGTGCCAATGCCACCCGTGATTACAATGAAGCCCTCCCCCTGCTCAAGCCCATAACGAAGATAGGCCATCGCCCGGTTATGGCCTTTACTATTAAAGAAAAACCTGGCATCGGGGCTTAGTTGGAACGGCTTTCCTGTCAAGCCATAAAAATCTTCGTACATGAATCAGTTACCATCTTGAGGCGAGTGAAAGGCTGATTTGATTCTCTCTATATTCACCGGTATTTGCTGTAGAGTCGAGACGTCTGTGTTTATAATCAAGATTTGCACTGGTCTGTTCCGTTAGCCTTTTGCTTAAACCCAGGCTCCATGTCCACCGCGTGTCCTCTCTGGCATTCTCATTTGCCCGGTTTTTCTGCCATGACACGGCTGCTTTTAGATCTGTTTTGGGAGTCAGCTGTCGGCTCCAGCTTGTGTTTGTGCCAATATCACGCCCCTTGTTCCCGGATACTTCATATTCACGGCGGGTAAAGTGCGCATCAACACTGAAATTGCTTCTGCGTGTACCCAGGGTGAACCCTGTGTTTAAGGTCTCGATGACATAGTATTCATCGGTGAGGGTGGCATAGTCAGAGTAACGTTGATAGTTAGCGCTCTGGTTTCCGCTGAATCCAATCGCGTTATTTGATTGTGCCAGCTGCTGGGCTCTTGAATTAGTCAGCGCCTTTTTATAGCTTGCTCTCCATGTGGCGCGCCGCCACCGATGATTTAAATCAAACCCATAATTTTGCCCAAACATCTGTCGTCCATACGAAAAGTCTATATCTGTCCTTGGCGTTGGCGTCCAGGTTGCACCTGTACTCCAGGTAACACTATCCGTAGATGAGCGGCTGCTCTGGATGTCATAATCGACTTTGCCACCGTTAAGATTTATGCGCCATTTGCGGTTATAAACATAACTGATATTTGCATTGATACTTGTGGTTTCACTAGCAGCCGCACCGCCTTCATTATTTATTCTGCTCTGCCGATAGCTTACCCCCCAGGGAAAGCGTGTAAAATAAGAGCCGCTGTTGATCGATATTACTGCCTGATTGCTATAGCTATCCAGGCTTCTCCCACCTGAATTTATCACCTGATTAAATGTATAGCGCGCAAGGATATCGGCATAACGCCCAAGATGATGCCTGGTATAGGGGCTTAAGCTATAGGTATAGGTCTGTATGGGGTCACTGATATCACCCACACTATCGCCCCCTCTCTGCCCCCCGCTTGTTGCTGAACCGAGACGCGCTCCTGCACCTGCGTCAAGAAATATAACATCTTTATACAGCTCTGCCTGCATCTTTGAAGCCAGTGAATGTGCAACCGTACGACCTCTGCTTCCCGGCCTGTTTCCGGTATAGCTAAGCGAGTAGTTAGCATTCATCTTTATCCTTCCTGCACCTTCACGCTTAATGGCTACCCCCGGTGTAACTTGAGTATAAAATCCGCCCTTTTTGTCCGCGCTGAAGAGGTTGGCATTATCGGTATAGGTTCCCTTTATCGAAACATTAGGGGAGATCTTCCAGTCACCCGCAACCAGCAGCACTGGAAACAGCCCCCCCATGCCGATCATTAGCATGCAAAGCAGATACAGTGGCTGTTTATTGTTTTTGATCACTTTCACTACCGTATCCGTAACCATAGCCGTAACCATAGCTTCCCATTTGAGTCGATAAAAAGCCTTTCTTACACTTGTTGAGTATCAGTGAAACATTCTCTGTGGAGCCCAACTGCGCCAACGCATCCTTTACCAGGTGTTGAGCGGTTTTCCCTGACTCTACTACCAGTACGATCTGCCCTATAAAGCTGGCCAGAACGCTTGCCTCACTGGTCACCAGCAGCGGTGGTGAATCAAATATCACGATTCGGTCTGGATAGCGCACAGCCAATTCATGAAACAGCTGTTTCATTCGGTTGCTGGCCAACAATTCTGTGGAGTGGGCATGGCGAGAACCCGCAGGCAGCACGGTAAGTTTGGGTATATCGGTGCGTAGCAGCAGTTTGCCAATGTCTTTCTCTTCATCACGCAGATAATCACTCAGCCCTGGTCTGCTACCTATGGTTAACAGCCTTGAGAGACCGGGCTTGGCCAGATCTGAATCAACGATCAGGACGGTACGATCCATCTCTGCCGCAATGGAGAGCGCCAGATTCAGTGAGGTAAATGTCTTGCCCTCTCCTGCAATGGCACTGGTCACCATTAAAAGGTTGGAGTGTTCAGATGGCTTGTGCTTTTTACCAAATGCACTCTGCAATATCGGCCGTTTGATCATGCGCATCTCTTCCGCCTGCCGACTTCGATGCGCATCCTTCGTCATAATCCCATCCAGGTTCAACGCCATGATTTCAACATCTGGCGGCTTGGCAGCTGGAGGTTCTGATTCGATTAACTCTTCGCGCTGCGCTGAAGAATCAGGCTCTAATCCTGTTTTAGGCTGCTGGGTTTTGCTCTGCTCAGTTGCAGGCGAGGGTGGTGTTGGAGCCAGGGCTTCCTGGTGGAGACTATGTTGATCCGTTTTCAGATATCGAGAATTGCCAGCGGCATCAACTGGCTGTTGATCCTTTTTGCTTGCAGAGGGATCATCGCTTCTCAGCTTATCAACCGCTTTTTCAATAATACTCATTGCAATATCCAATCACACCTTGGAATTAGCCATATTTATAAGGGACTCAAAGCTGATATAAGCGCGTATTTTGTCGTATATTGAGCGCATCTCTTCCGTCTGCAATCCAATGTCGATATCCAGCAGGTAGAGGCTCAAAACAGCGCCGTAGGTTGCCACTAATCCGAGAAAGACCACAGAGAAGACCAGCCCTCTTGATGCACGCCCTTTTCTTTGCACCTCTGTCCAGACCATATCAACGCTGCCCAGTACAGGCAGCCCGGTGAGTTCACCCATGATGCGGCGATCATCAAAGGTGGGGCGCAGCTGTGACATCAGAAACGCCAGCGCCAGACCAAGACCAAGGCCAACCGCAAAGACACCACTGCTTAAGAGGATACGGTTGGGGCCTGATGGCTCATGCGGCACCCTGGGTGGCTCAATCACACGAAATTTCACCGCATCCGTTCGGGTATCCACTTTTCGTGCCATGCGAGCTGATTCCAGACGCGCAACCAGCTCCGTGTAGTTCTTTTTGACGGTCGAATAATCACGATTCAGTTGTGCTTTTTCCGCTTCCACCTTCAGTACGCGGTCTACCGCTGACTCTAGCACCTCTATCCGGCGCGTATATTCGCTTACGACCGCTTGCTTTGCAGCCACCTCCGCCTCAGCAGCTGAATAAGCCATCTTCATCTGCTGATAAACCACATTACGCTCAAGCTCAACCGGAGGTGGCGCGTCTGGCTCCAGCGCTGCCTGCTCCTCAGCGACTTTAATCGCATCCGCCTCATCTTTAGCCAGCTTCTCTTTCAATGTCTTGATAGTTTGCTGTATAGCCGTAACATCTGGATGTTGGTCTGTGTACCTGATCAGCAGCTCATCCAGCTTGAGGTTTAAATTTTTTATCCGGTTCTCGGTCTCTGAGGTAGCTGCAATAACACCAGGATCATTAAGATAATCCTGTTGAACCAAACCAAATGTTGGCACCTCTCCTTCCAGTTGCTGCTTAAGCACCTTCATTCGATCACGTTGAATCTTCAGTTGCAGATTTGCGGACTGCAGTTGATCCTTCATGCTGCCCAACCGCTGATAATAGCCATCGGCACTGCCCGACATGAACCCCATGTTCTGCTGCTTGAATGCTGCCAGGCTATTCTCGGCCTCCAGTAGCCGCGCTTCATACTCCTCAATCTGCTGCTCTAAAAACTGGTGCGCCGTATCCTGCTCTTTGCGTGACTCCCCCAGATTGCTTTCAACAAAAATCGTTAAAAGCGACTTGACAATGAGCTTTGCCAATTCAGGATCCTCACTGGTATAGCCAATGCTATACATATTATCCCTTCGACCTCCAGCCCCTCTAAACTCAATATCCCTTTTCAACTCATCCAGTAACTGCTCCATTTCTTCTGGGGTTTTGGCCTTCAGGTCAAGATCGGTCATGCGAGTCACCTTTTCCAGATTGGGGCGACTCAACAGGGTTTTGGTCATCAACCTGATTCTGTGCTGCTCATTGGTCTGCACCGCCAGCCCTCTCAGCAGCGGTTTCAGCAGGGAGTTGGTATCAACGAACACCTTGGCCGATGCCCGATATTGATCAGGCAAATTGGCAACAACCAGCCACCCTACGATGCAGACCACCCACGCAACACTGAGCATCCACCAGCGGTAGCGCAAAATACCGCGAATATAGACCACCAGCTGACGAATTAAATCATGCATAATTCGAAATCATCTATATCTCTGAACAGGTGAAATGGGGCGGCGTATATCTAGAACCATGCTTCAGGAATAATCAGGATATCGCCCGGCTGCATATCTACATTGGCTGTAATGTCTCCATCACGAATAAGATCATCCAGCCTCACCGTAAACTGTTTTTGCTTGCCATCAACAACACGAATGATGCTGGTTTTGTTGGCATCTGCAAACTCTGTCATGCCGCCCACTGCAATCACAACATCGAGTGCCGTCATTGAGTCACGATAGAGTATTGATTGCGGCTCTGCTGCTTCACCAACAATTCTGATCTGCTGATCATAGGTTCCAACAAAACCATTTACAATCACGGTCACCAGAGGGTCGCGCAGGTAGGTGGAGAGTTTCTCCTCAATCTCTCGCGCCAGCTCGGTTGGCGTTTTGCCGGCTGCGGGCAGATCTTCCAGGAGAGGCGCGGTCAGATGTCCATCAGGCCGCACGGGGACAGAGGTGGAGACATCAGGATTCCGCCATACGAAAATCTCGACCGTATCACCAGGCCCGATCAGGTATTGCGTAGAGAAACGGGCATCGCCCGTGGTGGTAGGTAGTTGTGGATATTTTGCTGAACATGCCCCCAGCAGCATAAGCAGCAGCAACAGAGACCATGGATAAGCTTTGTGAACAACGTGATAGATTCTCACGACTTCCCCCCTCATTCTTCCAATTTTGAAGTAACTGACAATCCGGTCAGGGGGCATTCACCTGCAAAACCTTACCAACTATTGAGCTATTGCCCGACCAGACATACAAAATATATTTATTTAAGAATTCATTAAGAATATCGCCTAATCCAATGACTTTAAGGATAATTCTTCCTAAATTCACGCATCACCAACCGCATTCTAATCTAAAGACCACTAGCCTGCCAACTATATTGCCAACCACATTAGCAACCGATGCAAGAGACCCTGATTTCGCGCCCAATATCATTTTTGCCAGAAGACAACCCAGCTGCTGGCACGGTAAAATACCAACCTTGATAACCTTGAACCTTGATAACCTTGTAGATTAAGGAGCCGAAACAAGATGCCAAACAATCCACTCACCGGTGCACGCTATCTGATACGAGGGTTTGGCCTTATTATGCGCCCAAGTCTGCGCCGTTTTGTTCTCATCCCACTGCTGGTAAATATCATCATCTTCTCTCTTCTGGCCTGGTTTGGCATCAGCCAGTTTCAGGAGCTGATCGACTGGTTGCTGCCGGAAGAGAGCTGGTTCGCCTTCCTGCGCTGGCTGCTCTGGCCGCTCTTTGCACTCACCATGCTGCTGGTTATTGTCTACAGCTTCACCGTACTGGCCAATCTGGTTGCAGCTCCATTCAACAGTCAACTGGCAGAGCAGGTTGAGCTGATACTGTCTGGCTCATCACCTGCGCAGGCTGGCGGCAGCATCATGAAAAACCTGATACCGGCTCTTAAATCTGAACTTGTAAAACTGGGGTATTTTCTGATTCGGGTCATTCCCCTGCTGATACTGTTCGCAATACCCGGCGTAAATATCATCGCCCCCTTTCTGTGGCTGCTCTTTAATGCCTGGTTCCTGGCTCTGGAATATGCCGACTACCCCATGGCAAACCACAATCTGGACTTTAAAACGCAACATATTCGCCTAAAAGCTGCCCGGCTGACATCCCTTGGTTTTGGCGGCAGCACCACTTTGCTGATGATGATTCCTGTTCTGAATTTCCTGGCCATGCCTGCTGCCGTGGCGGGTGCAACCGTCTACTGGCATGAGCAGCTTCAAAAAGAGCATCACTGACTCAGAAAGCATTTGATCCGCTCAACACCCTCTGCAAGATTTGCCAGACAGGTGGTATAGGCAAAGCGGATATGCTGCTCGGGTTTGTGGTCGCCAAAATCCCGCCCCGGTGTTACCGCCACACCAGCTTCATTGAGCAGTGACTGGGCAAACTTAAAACTGTCCGGGGTCAACCGGCGGCTTCCGGCATAGAGATAAAAGGCTCCGCCAGGCACTACAGGAATATCAAACCCCAGTGACTGGAGGGCTGGCAGCAGATAGTCCCGCCGCTGCCTGTACTCCCGGCGGCGCTCCTCCAAAATAGCAGCCACCTCATCTGAGAAAGCCTCCAATGCTGCATGCTGTGACAGCGTTGAAGCCGCCAGAAAGATATTCTGCGCCAGACGATCCATCGGCTCCACATAGCCAGGGGGAGCCACCACCCACCCCAGCCGCCATCCTGTCATGCCGTAAAACTTTGAAAAGCTGTTGATCACAAAGATATCATCTGCGATCGAGAGTGCCGAGCAACCCTCACCATCGTAGATCAACCCCTGGTAGATCTCATCGACAATCAGCACCCCACCCCTGGCCTTGACTATCTGATAGATCTCACGCAGCGCCTTCGCTGAGAGCAGCGTACCTGTTGGATTGGAGGGCGATGCCACCAACACCGCCCGGGTTTGCGGCGTCCATGCCCGACCCACCAGATCCGCAGTCAGCTGATAACCCGTCCCGGAGCCCACCGGCACGCTGATTGGAATACCCTCCACCAACCGCACAAAATGCCGGTTGCAGGGATAGCCGGGGTCTGCCATCAACACCGCATCCCCGGGATTGATCAGCACACTCATCACCAGCTGTAGCGCGCCCGATGACCCCGGCGTCACCAGCACCCGGGATGGCTCAACGGCAATCCCATAATCCAGCTGATAGGACGCTGCAATCCCCTGCCGTAACGCAGGCAGCCCCAGTGCGGGGGTATAGTGGGTATGTCCCGCGCTCAAAGCACGCTGCCCAGCCTCAATAATGGGCGCTGGGGTGATAAAATCCGGCTCACCAATCTCCATGTGGATGATCGAGCGGCCTTGAGCCTCAAGCGCGCGCGCACGCGCCAGGAGATCCATCACATAAAAGGGCTGGATATGCGCCATACGCCGTGCAACAGCGGGGATTTTACTCATAACGGAGTCCTGAACCTGGATTAATCAGTTAAAGTCTGGCTTTTAGATGAATTCGTCGATCACCATACACTTAGACTTGACTTACCTCAAAGCAGTCAACTGATTTTTCCAGACATGATGCCTGGATTTATCACCCCTCCAGAGCCACTGCCAATGAGAGTTATGCTTGCACCAATGGAAGGGGTGGTCGATCACCGCATGCGTGGCATCCTGACGGCCATTGGCGGATACCACAGCTGCGTATCAGAGTTTATTCGTGTCACGGATCAGCCACTCCCAAAGAAGGTTTTTCACCGCATCGCTCCTGAGTTGAATGATGGTGGGTCGACGCTGTCCGGCACCCCCGTCGTTATTCAACTGTTGGGCGGCCATCCCGAAACCATGGCCATCAATGCCCGCAAGGCAGCTGATTTGGGCGCACCCGCCATCGACATCAATTTTGGCTGCCCTTCGCGCCTGGTAAACCGCAAAGCAGGTGGGGCGGTTTTATTAAAAGACCCGACGCGTCTTTACGCCATTGTAAAGGCGGTTCGCCTGGCGGTAGCCGCCCACATCCCGGTCACTGCCAAGCTGCGATTGGGTTATGAGAATACCGACCTTGCCGTAGACAATGCACTTGCTGTGCAAGAGGCCGGTGCCGACTCCATCACCGTACATGCACGCACCCGGCTCGATGGGTACAGTGCCCCGGCACGCTGGGAGTGGCTGGCACGCATCAATGAAAATACAGCGATTCCAGTGGTGGCCAATGGTGATATCAACAGCGTTGAAGATTACCTGCGCTGCCGTCAAATCAGCGGTTGCGATGATATCATGATTGGCCGGGGCGCTATTACAAAACCAGACCTGGCAAAGCAGATCCGATGTCATCAGCAGGGTGTCGATTATGAACCGATGGGATGGGATGATATTCGCCCCCTGCTGCTACAGATGGGAACATCAATGGAGGATGATGTTAAGGATAGACACATTGGTATGCGCATCAAACAGTGGCTGGTCTATCTGAAACGCGATTATATGGAAGCGCAGCACTGTTTCAGCCGCATCCGTAGAATCACTGGTTTTTCTGCCATGAAAACCATATTGTAGCCAACCTTCCATCTCTTCTGTTTTTTATTCTGCTCCATCTGTCAATATAACCTGGTCGTGTATTAGCGATTTTCATCCGATTTAACCGCCTGCCAGTGGGTCTCCAGCTCATCCAGAGTCAGCTCAGTCATCTGCTGCCCCTGCGCTGCAATACGCTTTTCAATGCCGTGAAAACGGCGTTCAAACTTGCGGTTTCCCGCCACCAGCGCCATCTCGGCATCCACCCCTGCCTTGCGGGCCAGGTTGGCGCAGGCCATCAGCAGGTCGCCTATCTCTTCGGCAATCCGCTCTTTGCTGGCACCCTGCTCCAGCTCGACGGTAACCTCATCCAGCTCCTCCTGCACCTTGGCGATAACACCCGACAGATCCGGCCAGTCAAAGCCGCCGCGCGCCGCACGGCGTTGCAGTTTTTCAGAGCGCATCAGAGCAGGCAGTGCAGTAGCTACGCCATCCAGCAGGCTGTGTGGTTGATCACCCGCCCTGGCCTTGCGCTCGGTTGATTTCTGCCGCTCCCAGGCCAGTGTTTGCGCCTCCGCAGTGGCGATTTTTGCATCGGCAAAGACATGCGGATGCCTGCGCTGCATCTTTTCACAGATGCCGGCCACCACGTCATCGAAATCAAAGGCTTTAATCTCTTTGGCCATCTGGGCATAGAAGACCACTTGAAACAGCAGATCACCCAGCTCATCCCGCAGCTCATCCATATCGCCCTGGCTGATCGCCTCCACAACCTCATAGGCCTCCTCGATGGTGTAGGGGGCGATAGTGGCAAAAGTCTGTTTTTGATCCCAGGGGCAGCCTTGTTGCGGGTCTCGCAGTCGGGCCATAATCTCCAGCAGTTCGGTAATGGACTGGCTCATGCCCTTCTCCAGCAGATGGCGGTAAAAAAGAGCAAAGCTGCGGCAACCACCACCGCCGGGCCGGCGGGCAGATCCCACTGGAGCGAGCCAAACAGGCCGCCACTCACCGCCAGACAGCCCACGATTGCCGCCAATAGCGCCATCTGCTCCGGCGTCTGCGCAAAACGGCGCGCCGTTGCAGCCGGGATGATCAGCAGCGAGGTGATCAGCAGGATGCCGACCACCTTCATGGCCACCGCAATCACCAGTGCAATCAGCAGCATAAAGGCCAGCCTGACCGGCACCACCGGCACCCCTTCGACCTGGGCCAGCTCTTCATGCACCGTCATCGAGAGCAGGGGTCGCCAGATCCACAGCAACAGCAGCAGCGCCACCAGCCCGCCCGCAAAGATCCAGTAGATGTCCATCACTGTAACCGCCAGGATGTCACCAAACAGGTAGCCTATCAGGTCGATGCGCAGTGTCTCCATGAAGGCCAGCACAATCAGCCCCAGTGAGAGTGCGCTGTGCGAGAGGATACCCAGGATGGTATCGCTGGCCAGTCGGCGCTGGTTTTGCAGCCCCACCAGCAGCAGCGCCAGGGTGGTGCAGACCAGGATGATGGCCAGGTTGATGTTGACCTCCAGCAGAAACCCCAGCGCCACACCCAGCAGTGCTGAGTGCGCCAGGGTATCGCCAAAATAGGCCATGCGCCGCCAGACCACGAAGACGCCCAGCGGGCCCGTCACCAATGCCACACCCAGGCCGGCAACCAGGGCACGCAACATGAAGTCATCCATGCCCGGTATCTCCCTTGCCAGGACTCTCCACCCGGCCATGCAGGCCATGGCAGCGGTCATGGTTGTGGGTATAAAGTGCCATGCTGGGGTAGGAGCCAAACAGCTCCAGGTAGGAGGGGTCACTGCTCACCGTTTCAGGACGACCAAAGCAGCAGACATGTTGATTCAGACAGAGTACCCGGTCCGCCTTGGCCATCACCAGATGCAGGTCATGCGAGACCATGAGGATGCCGCAGCCATGGCGATCCCGGATCGTGGCGATCAGGTCAAACAGCGCGGCCTGCCCGGTGACATCCACTCCCTGCACCGGCTCGTCCAGCACCAGCAGATCCGGTCTTCTCAGCAGTGCTCGCGCCAGCATTACACGCTGCATCTCGCCACCCGAGATATGCTGCACCGGGCTTTTCAGCAGCCGTTCGACGCCCACTTCATCCAGCACCTGGCGCAGCTGCTGCTCAGTGGCGCGATGGCTCAGGGTCAGAAAACGCCGCACCGTCAGCGGCAGAACCGGATCCACCACAATGCGCTGTGGCATATAACCAATGCGCAGCTCTGGTGCAGAGAAGCGCTGACCCGTATCGGCTTTCAACAGCCCCAATATGATGCGCACCAGGGTGGTTTTACCCGCGCCATTGGGACCAATCATGGCCAGAATCTCACCCGCATGAACACAGATGTCGACCGCATCCAGTATCTTTCGACCACTCAGGGAGAGCGTGATCGCTTTGGCTTCAACAAGCATCCGGGGCTTGGTCATGAATCAATTACAGCAAATGGTCGTGTTGGTGACATAATAGTAAACAAGGGCATAACGCTCTTTAGAATAAACCGGTATTTTAAGCCAATGATTTTACGTTTTTATTTCACACTATGGGTGTTTATTTTAGCCATGCCCGCATGGGTCAGCGCCGCTGAACCACCCAGGGTTCTGGTCAGCATGGCACCCATCCACTCACTGGTGGCAGGGGTGATGAGAGGCATCAGCACACCCGAGTTGCTGGTCAAAGGCGGAATATCTCCGCATAACACTCGCCTCAAACCCTCACAGATGCGCCTCCTGAGCCAGGCCGATCTGATCATCTGGCTGGGGGAGGAGGCAGAGGGTTTTCTGCGACGCCCCCTTGAGAACAGATCCAAAAACCAGCAGACCCTCAAGATTCTGGCGCTGCCAAAACTGCTGCTGTTGCCCCTGCGCAAGGGTGGCATCTGGGAAAAAGAGCACCATAACACCCAAGATGCCCATGGGCATGCCACAGCACAACAGCCTGAACATATCGACAGCCATGTCTGGCTGGATCCACTCAATGCCAAGATTATTGCCCAGGCAGTGGCTGACACCCTCAGCAAGATGGATACAGAGCACGCAAGCCAATATCAGGAGAATGCCCAGCGGCTGATCTTCCGGCTGGAGAATCTGCACCTTGAAATCAGCGCTGTCGTGGCCACCGCAATCAACAAGCCCCACATTGTATTCCATGACGCCTATCAATACTTTGAACACCGTTACCACCTTACACCGGCAGGCTCCGTCACCCTCGACCCTGGCCGCAAGCCTGGTGCCCGCCGCCTGCGCGAGATACAGCAAAAGCTCCAGGAGACCAATGCGCACTGCATCTTCAGCGAGCCTCAATTCCCCTCATCACACCTGAAAATCCTGGCGGGCGATGGCCAATACTACAGCGGTACCCTTGACCCCATCGGCAGCAGCATCCCCCCCGGCCCGGATATGTACTTCATCCTGATGCGCCGATTGGTGAGCGACTTTGTCAGCTGTCTGTGCCAGATCTATGCTGGTGATGAGTTCGAAGAGAAAAGCCCTGTCACAGAGTAGCAACCGCGTTCATCCGGGTTGAACTTTTCAGCACCCGCCCCTATCTATCTGCAACCACCCCAAACCCATTTTAGAAACTATGAACATCATGAGCCGCCATCTGACCTGCCTCTCCCTGCTGTTTTTCAGCGCCTTCGCATGGGGCGGCCTGCCCGCCTCGGTAGACGGCAGACCACTACCCAGCCTGGCACCTATGCTGAAGCAGGTCACCCCTGCCGTGGTCAACATCACCACCCAGGGGCGGGTTATTGAACGCAGTTCACTGTTTGACGACCCCCTCTTCCAGCGATTCTTTAACGTGCCGGGCATACAGCGTGAACGGCGCACCCAGGGGCTTGGCTCTGGCGTTATTGTCGACAGCAGGCAGGGGTATATCCTGACCAACCACCATGTCATAAAGGATGCAGAGATCGTAATCATTCGGCTACAGGATGGCCGCCAGATCAAGGCCAAGCTGGTTGGCGCCGACCCGGATACCGACATCGCCGTGCTGCAGATAGAGGCGGACAATCTCACTGCCATCCCCTCCGCCGACTCCAGCCAGCTTGAGGTAGGTGACTTTGTGGTCGCCATCGGCAACCCTTTTGGACTGGGGCAGACCGTCACTTCCGGCATCGTCAGTGCGCTGGGGCGAAGCGGGCTCGGCATTGAATCCTACGAGGATTTCATCCAGACCGACGCCTCCATCAACCCCGGAAACTCTGGCGGCGCACTGGTCAGCCTGCGGGGCGAGCTAGTCGGCATCAATACCGCCATCATCGGCCCCAGTGGCGGCAATGTGGGCATTGGTTTTGCCATCCCCATCAACATGGCCAAAAGCATTATGGCGCAACTCATCCAGTACGGAGAGGTTCGCCGGGGGCGGCTGGGGGTCGGCGCCCAGGACCTGACCCACGAGCTGGCACAGAGCTTTGACCTGAATCAGCACCAGGGAGCCATCATCACCCAGGTCACCCCGGATTCGCCTGCCGAGCGCGCCGGGCTGAGGGTTGGCGATGTAGTCACCGCCATCAATGGCAAACCACTCCGCAACACCCTCGATCTGCGCAATGTGGTCGGTCTGCTGCCGGTTGGGTCTGAACTGGATATTGAGGTCATCCGGCAGGGGCGCAGCCACAACATGACAGCAACCATTGCGCTTCCACAACTCAGAAAGGTCAAAGGCGGAAAACTCAACCGTCAGCTACGCGGCACCATCCTACGCGATATTACCAACGACCCCCGCTACTCTGGCGAGATTGAAGGGATACTCATCACATCGGTTGAATTCAACAGCCCCGCTGCACGCGCCGGGCTGCACGAGGGCGATATCATCATCGGGATGAATGATACGGCTATCGCCAATCTGGAGATGCTGGAGAAGCGCCTCAAACAACGCAACCGAAGAAAGGTCTGGCTCAATATCCTAAGAGGCCGGGCAGAGCTTTATATTATGCTGCCTTAACCCTGCTCTTTACCAATAATGGTGGAGCGCCGGATATTCTGCCACTCTATATCCGCCGCCCGGCACAGTGTCAGCGTTTCAACCAGTGCCCGGCGTATCTCAAGATCCTCCGGGGTTTTACAATGCGCCATGCCACACTGATCTATGGCCTGATTGCAGGGGTCTTGGATAACTGGGGTCAGAGTAAAGTTAAATCTCATCCTTAGTCTTACGCCAACCAATAGGCCTCCCATGATGTTTTTATCTTTTTTACTCTTTCACCCATTGAGGTTTATCTCTCTTGTTTTGCCTTAATTTCTTCAACAGGCAAAATTTGCTTACCATGTCGCACTGTAAGTATTACCTAAATCCTGCAATCCTACTGAATCAATAATAGTATAATGATATACTTATCATGCGGTTACCACATAAATCACACCGAATGATGAGTCATTATTTTCATGAGTAAAAACAGCAGAAATACTTCCTCAAAAGCACGCCAAAAACCAGCAAAAATCCATTTTGACCGCACAGGCAAAAATATGACCAGCAAGGCAGGTCTAATTCCGGTTGTTAAATTTCTTGAAAAGCTAGGATTTAATAAGCTATTTCAAAATACGGTAAAACATAAACGAGGCAATAA
>JAKISI010000039.1 GCA_021648685.1 Candidatus Polarisedimenticolaceae bacterium | reverse complement strand
GAACTATTAGAGCCATTGCTAAATGCCATTGCCTACACGATGATTGGTAATCGGAAACGAAAGAACCAGCCCAGGGTTGTCAAGCGAAGGCCAAAACCTTATCCGCTGATGAAGAAACCACGGGATGAATATATAACCGCATGATTTATCAGCACTTTACGTGACGGGTAGCGGTATTGGGGTCAGACTCGATTGTGGTTAAGTATACTGTCCCCGGAACTCCGGGAAGGATATGGGTCATTTACCACTTGCTTTTAACATAGCGGTAAGGCAGATAAAAAGCCCAATATATTTTATAGATCACACGCATACTGAAATTTGGTAGATGCTGGTAATGTATGCGTCGCTCTTCAAGAAAACGTTGCTTCATAGAAGACCAATCACTCCGTGAGCTTATACCTGTATCACGCATACAGGTCAGTGCATAATTAAATATATTTGGTTTGATACCCTCTCTATACGCGCGCAACCAAAATTCATAATCCATTGCAATATTATAGCTTTCATCAAACCCGCCAAGCCTTTTAAACAGCCCTCCAGAGCAAAGGACAGCCTGATGACGCAGGCTGGTTTTAAAATTCAACCAATAATTAAAATCTCTTGAGGGATATTCAATTGACCCACCTGCATTTTGGAAAATAATATTGAATGCAGCAATATCGCACCCATCATCTATTTTAGAGACTGCAGTCTGTACAACCTGTTCATCCAAAAAATAGTCATCTGCATGCAAAAATAAAATATAGTCACCCGTTGATACCTGTATCCCTTTATTCATTGCATGCGCAATGCCTCTGTCTGGTTCAGATACCCAGTAATCTACTAAATCACCATAGCGTTTTATAATTTTAACCGAGTCATCATTTGATCCCCCATCAATAATAATGTACTCAATATGGCTATAGGTTTGGTTAACAACACTCTCTATTGTCTGCTCAAGAAAGGCCTCTGCATTATAAACAATTGTAACTATACTTATACGCGGAAAACCATTGCTGCCATTGGTACACCTTTTAATTTGCGGCTCAACTCCATTCTTATATGGTAGATGTGTCAACAAAAAAGGTTTAGATATCATTTTGAATAATTCCAACAACCAGTTTTGGCATTAGCGTACTGAGTTCATGACGCTGTCTGCAGGGGTGATTTTTCTGAATTCTGCGCTACTTCCCACACAAAAACTCATCCAGACTTATTCTGTTAAAAACATCTAACTCTCCACCGACTGTGCAGTTAAAGATTTCTCTATCATGTGCGTTATATACAATATTTGCGCGAGTATAAGCTACCTCGCTCTCAAACAGATCGGGAAGCTGCCATTTTACGTTGGCAAAGTACCTGGGATCAAAGTGTGACTCATCTCTATTTTTACCCTTCACTGTTTTGTTAGCCGCTCCCTTTGCTGCAAAATCATGATCAGCACCTACAAGTGCCACATATTTAAACCCCATATGAAACGCAAGCTGCAGCGCCACATAGGTTACTGTAGGGCCTTGATTGACACTTATTGAGCAATCTTTTGCAAAGCCATGCGATGGGCCGCCACTATGCAAAAAGCAGACATTAGAGTGAGGTGGCATCCACATTTTCCAGGCACTAAAAGCATCAAGAAACAGCTGAATTTCAGTCTGTCTGTAGAACTCTTTATTTTGCTCTATTACAAATGGGTTTACAGCCACAATACAATTTGGACGAAAATCTGATCTATCAAATAATAGATTTATCTTATTGAGTCCAAATACAAAACAGTCCTTCTCGCTAACCAAATTAAAATCCACTTTATTTAGCGATGGGCCATTGCATAATATGACGGCTTTTTCTCCCTCATATTTATTTTTCCACTTACCCAGTGTTCTACGCGACATCCATGATAGAGGGTTAAAATCCCATAGTAAGCGCTTTGCAATTGCATGCCCGTTATAAAGGTATGGGTTTAAGGTTTCTCTTCTTTTTACAAGAGGGTCTTCAAGATCCATATCGCTACCTGCAAAATGATTATGTAGCTAGGAGCCTGCCCAAGAATAGAAAAACCTACTACGAAAAAGCCATTTCGGACAGGCTCCTAGAACTTAGACTCTAGATAAAAAACTCCTCGTGCTAAAACATCTGTTTTTATGAACACATCGAGGCAATAAACCAACTTTTTCAATCTGTTACGGTTCTTATGCTACTGAAACAGTCCCACTGGAAAATACTTTGGGTTCCACTTGCCCCACGGCATACCATTGTCTCCTGATTTACTATAGAAACTAGCCAGGTTATTTTTAAGATAATGGCAAGACCGATATACCCTTAGCATATCACTTGCTGGCAAGTTACTTTTAACTGCTTGTGCATCAAACAATGTTTTTAGATCATATTCTGAAAAGCAATGACCTTGTGATGGCTGATGAAACCACGTTGCTTTCTGCTCTGTGGCCGAAGTTGTTATGGCAATCTTTACATCTGGCTTGCAAATCCGCAAAATCTCTGCCCAGGCCATCGGCAGCATATCAAGCGGGATATGTTCAATTGCAGACAGTGAGACAACAGCATCAAAAGTGTTCGAATCAATTTCTGGGACATTGCACAAATTAGCTCGCATCCATGTCAAGCACCCAACATCATTGATTATCTTATTATCAGAGCGCCATTGATCATGGAGCCGCTGGTGTTTTCTTGTTGATGCATATTGGTAAAGTCCTGAATCAGTAATGATTTGTTTTATAATTTTAAACACCTGATGCTTAGTGGAACTTCTTTCAAGGTGCTCAACGTAAGTTGTTTTCTCATAACTATCAGCTACTTTAAATTTCATTTGATATCTGTTTCTGAGACGATGAGCTGGCTGATTCAAAAAAAGATCCAGGTTGGTAACATTAAAACCAAGCTCTGCCAAAAGAAATTGCGTTGGCCCACTCCCTCCACCAGCATCAAGAACTCTATAGCCAACTGGCCAGTTTTTTACCTGGGAATAAATCCAGGTCAAATCTATCGCATAATGCCATCCAAGCTGAGTTCTACTTGTGCTATTAATAAAATCTGTAATAAATTCAAACTGCGAACTATTTATCAACCTTTCCGGATTTAAAAATGCATATTGCATTATTTTACCTTACCTGAAATCAAGTCAGAAGTGCCTGGCTGTTCTATATGGACAATCACATTTCTATACTGGTTTTGGTGTATGTACATTTTTATCTTCATAATCGCGTAATAACAAAATATCTGCGCCAAATAAAACTGGGGCTATAGGGCGCCATATCGGAAAATGCTTGGTCAGCAATTGCATTATTTCTTGTGCCCCAGGATCTAAAAAAGTGACCTCAATAATAAGTGCACGAGTTTTGCTCAAAGTTTCAACCGCTCCTGCAAGCACTGCTGATTCTGCACCCTGAACATCTATTTTTAACACGTCAACTTTATCTATTCCTTCAGCTCTTATAAAGTCATCCAAAGAAATGGTCTCTACTTCATATTCACCGGACACTTCCCCAACAGCCGCCACTGCATCATGAATGATAGAGTTAGTTTGTTGGCTTTTCTTATTAATGAACAAGGTGGCTTTTCCAGATTTATCGGCCACCGCTTTTTGAACTACAGTGCAACCATGATCCTTCAGGTTCTCTTTAGCTAATAGAGACAAGTCTGGTGCTGGCTCAAATGCGTATATTCTAGCCGATGGAAAACGCTGGGCTGCTAAAGCGCTAAACAAACCACAATTTGCACCAACATCTAGAATCACAGGCGACTCAACATTTGGAACTGCTTGGACAAGCTTAGTCAGTTTAGAAAGAGAATTTGCCAGATGGTAAGTTGTTGCTTGCTCTGGGTTAACCAAATATTTCCTGTCACCTAATGGCGTGCGAACGGGTAGATTTCTTACCATGCCATGTATGACACTCAAAAATGTGAACAAGCCAAGATTCTTCCAAACTCTTAACAGATAAATAAAATTCATTATCTTTATTAACCTCAGATACCACAACACATTGCAGTTTTTTTCGGTTGAAACCAGAACTTTTAGAAACTCAACAACTATGGACTGAAAGTCCATAGGTTGATTTAAGAGCGACTGAAAGTCGCTTCAGAATAGTTTCGATGTTTTTATAGTACATAATCCTACTATCAACACAAATCCTTTTTCTTTTTTGACACAGAGGTCACAGAGTGAAAATAACTTATAAATGTATTATATCTCTGTGACCTATGTGTCAAATTAAGATGTGTAGCAACTAAAGTCTCGCCTAGAGCGCCTGCTTTTGGTGCACTAAATCGCATAGTTCTGACTAGCGATTGGAACAATAAAAAAGCCGCAAATTTCCGCCCTGTCATCCATAAACAAACCCAAGAAGCATGTCCAACAACTCATATAAATATAAGTATTATGAGTACCAATGCTATTGGTATCATGCTTGCAAACCCATCCATATGCGCAGGATTCATATGAAAGGCGGAGTAGCTACGACTGAGATTATAGGGGGTGAAAAACATCGTATAAGCCATTAGAATCCCAAGGGGAAGCCCTATAACACCTAGCCATTGAAATAACACAGGAATAGTGAATAGCATTATACCACCCGTAATGCTGGCGACAATATGCCAAACAATATGATTGGTTGTACTATATAATTGCAAATGCATCGCACCAATCCGCTCAATAAGTGTTGCCAGCCCTAACACCCACCAGACACCTGTTGATACAAACGGAGTCTGACTGCCAATGAATGTTAGCAACGGCTCTGCTGTAAAACCAACCATTATGATGCCGCCAATTAGTATCCAGTTAGCTTGCAGCATGCCAGTTCTTGCGCTTTCAACTAATTCTGCCAACCTTCCTTCAGCATACATTCGCGACATATAAGGAATGCATGTATAGAATGGTGCATTTGCAAATGAACTTAGAGTCCGCACCACACGCTGAGCTAACAGGAACGCAGCGGCATCTGCTGCAGGTGCAACTTGAGCATAAATCACTCCTGTTCCCTGTATGGTGCCATAGGTTACAACAACACCTAGCCCACTCCGCCATGCAGCCGGCCATATAGTTTGCATAACCTCCTGGTCTTTTATTGCAGAACCAGACCATGATGCTTTAGGTGCATGCTGAGCAGCCAATTTGCGTGTTATAAAAAAACCGGCAACTCCACCCGCCTGCATAACCACCACCAAGGGGAAAAGACCACTACCCATAAGAAGAACAATAACTCCTCCGATGATCGATATCATGCCTGTGACAATTTGCCAGCGCTGGTACAGTGCTATCTGATCAACACCTTGCATGTAGGCTCCAAACATTCCACCCCGAAATATCAGGACACTGCTAACCACTATCACAGCCCAGGCGAACCAACCAATTGTAATATCTTCAAGCAGTGATATTGGCTTCATCACCATCAAGGAGCCCAGCACGGCCATTAGCAGAAAAACCACCCAGCTCAATCGATTATAGACACAACGCATAGTACCTATAACACGATCCATTAAAACGTCATTAATACTGAGCAAATGAATTGCATCTGGTTTTACTTTTGAAGAATTTTTTTCTGACCTGGCATACGAAATGATACGAATAAAGGTGGGCGTAAACCCAAAATCAGCCATGCCCTGAAGAGCTAGTAGCGCCTGAAACAAAAGCCAAAGACTGGCTTCTTCAACCGTTAGCTGGCTAAGAGCCAGGGGCAATAAGACTGCAAAACCAAGAACTCTGGAACCCAGGTTTCCCCAGGTCATCAGAGTTGGGGAGTGCCAGATTTTTTGAGGGGTATTAGTCAATGGAAATATCGGCCTAATCTGTTACTGATCAGACTGGGTCATGCAGCCTTGAAGCAATGCCACCATCAAGGCTGATAACTGTTCCATTAAGAAATCCTCCCTCAGCTTCAGCAAGATACAGCGCTGCTTTTGCAACATCCTTGGTTGTGCCCACACAGCCGCTGGGATGGCAACTGGCAAGCTCGGTAAACCCTTGCTGATTGCCTTCAAACCCCGCTTCAAGCATTGGAGTGGCTATAGCTGCGGGAGAGATCGCATTAACACGGATATAACGGCCCAACTCAACTGCCAGTGAACGCGTCATACCCACTAAAGCCGCTTTGCTGGCAGCATAAGCAGCAAAGTGGGGTTTGCTCAGCTGCGCATGGATACTCGCAATATTTATAACTGAACCATTGGCCTTTTTCAGCTCAGGCAGAAAGGCTTTAATCAGCAAGAATGGGGCAATAAGATTAACATCCAATGTACTATGCCAATCATTGGCAGACAGCTGCTCAACGGGTGCAATGATTTGAACGGCCGCATTATTAATGAGTACGTGTAGAACACTGTTATGCAGCTCCTCTCGCAACCCAGCAAAAACTTCATTTTGATACGTCTCATTGCAACAAAGCTGTTCAAGATCTATGGGAATATAAACATCAACATCAAACAGAGCATATTTGCCTTGATCACTGGCAATCACTCGCCAGCCAGCATTGCAAAAAGCAGAACACAATGCCTGCCCAATGGCACCATTTGCACCTGTTATAAATGCAGCACGTTGACTCATGAGTGAATCCCAAGGCAATTAAACAGCTTTTGAATGGCAATATGGCTGGTACGCTCAACAGCATCAACCGTATTGGATGCATTATGAGAACCAAATAGACAGCGGGAGAGCCGCCGAAGAGGCGAGTTCAGGGGGAGCGGCTCATCTTCAAAAACATCCAGGGCTGCGGAATAGACCTTTCCAGACCGCAATGCTGCCACTAGATCTGGCTCACAAATAACAGGGCCTCGGCCCACATTGACTATCCTCACACCTCTCTTGGCAATCTCCAGCACCTCTGTATTTACCATATACCGGCTGGACGGTGTCAAAGAGCATGTGATGACAATAAAATCTGCCTCTTCAACATGCTCAGGCCAAGTAGCGCTCTCAACTGCTAACTTGGGGCTCACTTGAACATTAGGGTCATACACAATAACACGCATGCCAGCGGCCAATAGACGTTTGGCAGTGGCTTTGCCGATATCTCCAAAGCCCACGAGGGCGACAACCTTGCCGGCAAGGGAGATACCTCTGGGTTTGGGCCACTCCCCTGCCCGCACACCGAGGTCAATTTCAAAGATCTCCCTGGCCAGAGCAATAACATAGCCCATAGCAATGTCAGCCACTTCATTCCCAAACATGTCGGGAGTGTTAGCAATCTGGATCCCAAGCGCTCTGCATGCTGCAAAATCGACATTATCAACACCAACCCCCCACTTTACCGCTGCTTTAAGCCGACCAGCCTTGCCAGCAGCGAAAACCTCATGGGTTGCCGGGTCATCCCCTATGATCCAGCCATCATGCTGCGGCACCAACCGCGTAAGCTCTTCCACAGAGAGGGTCTGTACAACTCCAGGGGTGGTCAGCTCAACGCTATGCTGCTCAAAGATTGGGCGAAAGTTGTCGATCATGCCTAGCATGGGTGGACAGGTTACCAGCACTTTCATGAGCCATTCTCTCTCTGCTCAAGAAGATGGCGAGCGGCAATAATCGCAAAGTTCCAGTCTTCCTGGTCATCAATATCAATTGATTCAAAACGCGGCCCTTCATACATCATTGGTTGTTTACCAATACGCGCATTGGTTTCACTGAAGCTCTCTTGGGTAAAGATATACAGGTTGGAGTTCTCCTCAAACCAGGGCTCAATATCCTGGGTGCGAATAAGATTATCTGGATCATGGTTTACGGCACTGCCATCAGACCGGTAGAAGCGGGTCTGTACTTTATCAACCGTGAACAGAGAGTCTGCCTGCCCTGTGACCCGGGCCTTTTGAAAGGCTCTCAGGGCGCCACAAATGGTATCCACGCTCATTAATGGGTTGGTGGTATGGGTCATAAGATAGATATCAGCATCTACACTGGCAACATCATCAGCAAGTATCCTATTCATTGAGACATGGTCACCACATATTTCAGGTTTCCGGTCACGAATCATTATTCGATCCGTCTCAGCCACCCCTTTTTCAGCAAGAATATGGCGAGCATCCGTGTTGATAACAACCTTATCAATCTCTTTAACCTTCAATAAGGTATCGAGTATCCAGCAAACAAGTGGCTTGCCACAAAAATCACGGAAATTTTTATCTTTGATGCGCTCGCTATTGGCTTTCATGGGCAACAAGGCAATAATCTGTTCTGCTTCACTGGTCATAATTGGCTGCTGTGATAGTTCACAATCATCGGGGATAAAAATAGGCTTCTTTTCTCTGCTTTGAGAGTTTTCGGTGAAAGTGATTTCCACGATAAGAACCCCAAAACTGCATTAGCCGGTACATTAATATTTCCCTTGCCTTCTTGCTGAATAGACGCCGCTGAAATGCAACTCGCATATCAAGAATAATCGCGCTCAAAAAGTAGTGAAGGAAATCAAAAAATGAGATCTGTATCTCCGGCATTATGTATTGCAAAGCGATTGCTTCACGTTCAAAACGCCGCTTTATTTGTGCCCAACTCTCATTATGCAGATGGTATACCGGTGCTTCAGCAACATAACCAACCCTGTAGCCCTGCTCCATCAGCCTTTTGGAGAGATGCATATCTTCCAGGCCCGTTAGCTCTTCATCAAATCGGTGTTGATGCCATACGTTTTTTAATAATGCAGCATTGGCATTGTTGCAATAGATGCCATCCTGTGGAATATGGCTCTTGGCACCAAAATTTTTAACAAATAACTGGCATTCACTAAATCTGCTGCTGCCATCACCCTGTTGAGATCCATAAGTGTATACGATAGATTTACTGCCAAGCGGGCGAACCAGTTCATGCAACCAATTCCTGGATGCCGGGAGACAATGACCACTTATAAATACAAGAATTTCACCAGAAGCTGCTTCACACCCCATATTAAGCGACCGCCCAAATGAAAACCCATCTTTACAAATATGAATGATTCTGGCCTCGAACTGATAAGCAATATCCAGCGTCTGGTCTGTTGATCCTGAATCAACAATCAGTACCTCATAATCAATCCCATTGCCATCTTGATCCCGTATGCTCTGCAGGAGATCTCCAAGGTGTTTTTCCTCGTTATAGGTTCGTATGATAATGCTTACATCCATACCAATAATCAAAGTGTCTGCGGGTGGATGGAGAGTTTAAATTCTGGGTTAATCAACTTATAGAGCAGCTCAATCTCCTCACGATATACTTGGTTTGATGCAAACATATCCCAATGCGTTGGCACCATAACACGAGCGGCTATCTCTTCTGCCAGACCGAAGGCCTCACGGATAGTCATATTGCCTATAATTCCCTGCCGTTCACGAAAGTAGTTTCGTTCATTAACCGGCAGAAAAGCCACATCAATAGGCATAAACTGTTTGAGGATTACCAATAATTCATCTGTAATAGATGTGTCCCCAGCATGGTATAAGCGCCGCCCTTCATACTCAAAAATAAAGCCAACGCATAGTGCAAGAGCACTGCGATCACGACAGATTTCCGGGTGTGCTGCCGGGACTGTGGTAACACGCAGCACTGGCGACAAGGTAACCCACTCACCTTCTATGGCTGAGATAATACGGCTCCCAGAAACCCCCCATTCCAGCAACTTCTCAGCCACACTTGAAGTACAAACAAAACAGCACTTCCGGGAAGCTGATGACAGGGGCTTTATAGTCAAGGGATCACAGTGATCGATATGATCATGGCTGATAAAAACCCACTCCGCATCAACGACACTACCAGGCGTAAATGGCACCGGAAACATACGCTTCATGTTTCCTCCTTCTACCTGAGCAACATGATCACTGAGATATGGATCGATATAGACAACGGTATCACCAAATACCAGTCTAAAACCTACCTGGCCCAATGACGTAACTGCAATTGTTTTTTGAATCTGATCAGTCATTCGATCTGCCTTGCTCACAAATCTCATCCTTCCGCTGCCAAAGAAGCAGCCCCGGCTGAAGCGCATCTGTAGCTGACATTTCTGAATAGTCCTTAGTGCTCAATACCAATACACGTATCTTTCGTCCAATATATCGCTCTGTCTTGCGTGTAAGATCAAGCAGGTTTCCACCATCCGGGGTGCCTACCAGCACTAAATCAATAATGCCGGAGTCCTTCCCCTCCGCATAATCTCCAGTGATCAGAGCCTGCTCCAGGTCGCCAAGCCGCTCTATGATGCTATCGAGTATTCGATCCATACCCAGTGCCTTTTGAACCATGGAATGCAGTTCAGGAAAAAGCGGGTGATTTTGATTTGCCCGATAGTTGATTTGGCGGCCTGACTTTTCACACTCCAGCAGCCCGGCACTGTTCAGCTGTTGCAGCTCTTCACGCACCTGACTTGGAGAGATATTGAACTCTCCAGCCATCTCACGCAGGTAGGCATGCTGGCTGGGGTTAAGAAAGAGACGCATCAATATCCGAATGCGTGTTTTGGATGTGATTAACCCACCAAAAATACTATTCAATACCAACCCCTTTACGTTCTGTTTTTCAGAACTATAGGGGGTTATCCTGGATTATTCAATGTTTTGAGGATTACTGTTCCAGATCGGTTGTTTTGGGCTATAAATGGCTTGCAGACCCAGAGGCCAGCAATGGCAGCCAGTTGGTTGTCGATAAAAACCAGCGGTATTCGACCTCTTTCCCACGGGGGCACGCCTCTCTCCTGAAGGAGCTTTTTCAGACTGTGGCTGTGGTTTCGTCCAGCCAGCTGGCAGCGCTCTCCCCCCTGGCGAAAACGGATCTCAATATTGCCATTTTGCCATGTTGCCGGGTCAATGCCTTGATCACCCTCCCCGGTTGTAAGAAGACCCAGATTGGCTGGAAGTTGCAAGGGCGTCTCTCCATCCCAGCTCAGGACAAGACCGGGATCATGCTGTGCCAATGGAGACATTAGATACAGCTGCTCACGATAGCGCCGCAGTTCGCAGCCTGCCCAGCTCACCAGCGGGTTACGGTCGGGCGCGGCTTGCAGCATCTCTTTTTGAATGCGATCCAGGTGCCGTGTATCAGGCAGCTGGAATCCTTCCCGCTGAATCCAGGCTCGCAGTACCGCGCGGCATTGCGGTGCAGGCAGCGCAACCAGCCCCTGAACGGATAGCCTGCCCTCTGACTGCTCCACTTTTTCAAGATCATCAATAGCCATGCTATCAATCAATTGTTGCGCTTCTGCACAGTGCTGTGCACTACGGCTCAGGGTTTGAGATAAGGCAGGCCAGCGTTGAGCCAGCAGCGGCATGATCTCTTGTCTTAGGAAATTTCGATCAAAACGCAGATCCTGATTGCTCTGGTCTTCCATCCAGAGCAGCCCCTGCTCAACCGCATGCTGCTGCAGTTGCTTGCGGGTAAAGGCCAACAACGGGCGTGCATGAAGAGCGGCTCCAAAAGAGGCGCATCGAGGCATGGCCGCCAACCCGCTGGGGCCGCTGCCGCGTAACAGTTGCAGCAGGAGCGTCTCGGCCTGGTCATCCTGATGTTGTGCCGTAAGTAGCATATCACCTGCCGCTACATGAGCCTTGATGGCGCGGTAACGTGCATCACGAGCCGCTGCCTCCAGGCTCTCACCTTTGGCAATTTGAAGATCCAGCGCTATTTGAATCAATTCGATACCAAGCTGCTGAGAGATTTGTGTACAATGTGCAGCCCAGGCAGGCGCGTCAGGCTGTAGCCCGTGGTTGATATGCACGGCAACCAACCCTGCTGGGAGTTCATCGCGTATTGCCGCCATGGCGTGCAGCAGCACGACAGAGTCACAACCGCCGCTCAGGGCGATCAGGTAACGCCGGGGGGATGGCAATTCATTCAGGATTTGCAGGAGATGGGCCGGGGTAAAGGCCATAGGGGTTGCTATTGACTGGTGAAGTGTCCGTAACTCATAAGCCGGTTATAGCGCTGCTCCAGCAGCTCTTCTGTGCTGAGCCCCTCCAGTTGCGCAAGCTGCTCAGCCAGCACCTGCTTCAGGGTGTCGGCCATGGCATCCATATCACGGTGCGCACCGCCCAGCGGCTCAGGCACAATCTCGTCGATCAGCTCCAGCTCTTTCAGGCGATCCGAGGTGACGCCCATGGCCTCTGCTGCCAGCGAGGCCTTTTCGGCACTTTTCCACAAAATGGTGGCGCACCCCTCCGGAGAGATCACGGAGTAGGTGCTGTATTGCAGCATCAGTATCCGATCACCCACGCCGATAGCCAGTGCGCCGCCAGAGCCACCCTCGCCCATTACGGTGCAGATGACCGGCACCTTGAGCCCGGCCATCACCAGCAGGTTGCGGGCAATGGCCTCGCTTTGACCACGCTCCTCGGCACCCACTCCGGGATAGGCTCCGGGGGTGTCGATGAAGGTCATGATCGGCATCTTGAACCGCTCTGCCGTATTCATCAGGCGTAGCGCCTTGCGGTATCCCTCTGGACGCGGCATGCCAAAGTTGCGGTGGATGTTCTCTTTGGTGTCGCGCCCTTTTTGGTGGCCAATCACCATCACGGGTCGGCCATTAAAGCGGGCAATCCCGCCGACGATGGCATGGTCATCCGCATAGGCGCGATCGCCATGCAGTTCTTCAAACCCATAAAACATGCGCTCGATGTAGTCGAACATGTAAGGGCGCTGGGGGTGGCGTGCAATCTGGGCGATCTGCCAGGGGGTGAGCGATGAGTAGATGGACTCGGTCAGCCCCTGCATCTTTGTCTTCAGGCGGTCGATCTCGTCCTGAAGGTTGATTTCGTTGTCATCACCCACCATGCGCAGCTCTTCGATCTTGGCCTTGAGCTCGGCGATGGGTTGTTCAAATTCCAGAAAATTCAGATTCATGCGCGGAAATATACCGGATTCACAGCGGTTGTAACAGGGAGATCAGGCGATATTTAGCAGTTTTTTCCGCTCCACTGAAGCTACATCCCTTGATGGCGTGCCCCATAAACCACTTCAATATTTTCTCGACCCAACAGTCGCTCCAGACTGAACAGCAACTCGTCTGTGGGGTGGATATGCCACTCGGCTCCAAGATCAATGCTGCCTCGGGCGTCTTGTGACTGGTAGGCAATCCGCACCGGGCAGTTTCCGCCACGATAAATCTCCAGAATCTGCTTTAATTTCAGGCTGAAATCATTTGATGACAATCTCTTCTCGTCAAGCAATCTGTGATCACACTTGAGCAGCAGGTGCCGGGCACGGCTTTCACGCACCTGTTCAAAATCAAAAACCTGATCCACACGGATATTCAGCCCGCCACGAAAATCATCAAAACTGAGTCCACCCGCAACCACCAATACCTTATCAATGGCCAGCAGCCCCCGGTTATCTTCAAATACATCTGAAAAGAGTGTCACCTCTATCCGGCCACTGCGGTCATCCAGCAGCAGCGACGCCATGCGTCCCCGCTGTGTCTGGATCTGGCGAATGCTCAGCACCAGCCCTGCCACCACCACACGAACCCCACCTTTGCGGCGGCCGCCACCCTTTGCGTTCTCGGCTATCCCGTCCAGGCTGCCGATGCGGGCCGTAACGATGGAGGAGAGTTCAGCCTCGTAGCGACCAATAGGGTGCCCCGTCAGATAGAGCCCCAATGTCTCTTTCTCTCCCTGGAGCTGCTCTTTTTCACTCCACTCTTCGCTCTCTGCCAGTGGAAGCTGTCTGGCCGGTGTGGCCTGCTGGGTGCTGCCGCCCATGCCAAAGAGATCATTCTGGCCTGCGGCCTGGTCGGCCACCTGCTGTTCAGCGGCCTTGAGCGCCGTGGGCAGGTTCAGCATCAGCGTGGCTCGATTGGCACCCAGCTTGTCCAGGGCACCGGCGCGGATCAGTGACTCCAGCACCCGGCGGTTGCTCTTGCGCAGGTCGATGCGGCTGCAAAAATCAAACAGATCGGTGAAACAGCCTCCCTGTTTGCGTGCCTCGATGATGCCTTCGATAGCGGCCTGCCCTACCCCTTTGATGGCACCCAGGCCATAGATCACAGTCTCATCACCGCTGGTGGTAAACCGGTATTCAGAGCAGTTGACGTGGGGTGACTCCACCTTCAGTTTCATCTCCCGGCACTCTTCGATCATGGTCACCACCTTATCGGTGTGATCCATATCTGCGGAGAGTACAGCAGCCATAAAGGCCGCCGGATAGTGTGCCTTGAGCCAGAGGGTCTGATAGGAGACCAGTGCATAGGCAGCCGAGTGGGATTTGTTGAAACCGTAACCGGAGAAGTACTCCATCAGATCAAAGATGCGAGTGGCAACCTCCTCTTCAACCCCTCGCTCCAGCGCCCCTTTGGTAAAGACGGCGCGCTGTTTGGCCATCTCCTCCGGCTTTTTCTTGCCCATCGCACGGCGCAGGATATCAGCACCGCCCAGGGTATAACCTGCCAGCACCTGCGGGATCTGCATCACCTGCTCCTGATAGAGGATGACGCCGTAGGTGGGCTTCAGGATGGGTTCCAGGTCGGGATGGGGGTAATCCACCTTGGAGCGACCATGTTTGCGGTTGATGAAATCATCCACCATGCCGGAACCCAGTGGGCCGGGGCGAAACAGCGCCACCAGTGCCGTGATCTCATCGAAACAGTCTGGCTGAAGTTTTTTAATCAGATCCTTCATGCCGCGCGATTCCAGCTGAAACACCGCTGTGGTGCCAGCGGATTTGAGCAGTCGGAAGGCGGTCTCATCATCCATCGGGATGGCGGTGATGTCGATGGGGGGTTCCCCTCGCTCCTGCCGCTCCCGGTTGATGCTCTTCAGCGCCCAGTCGACAATGGTGAGTGTGCGCAGGCCGAGGAAGTCAAACTTGACCAGCCCCACTGCCTCCACATCATCCTTGTCAAACTGGGTGACCAGGTTTTCGCCCCCCGCTTCACAGTAGAGGGGTGCAAAATCGGTCAGCACGGTCGGGGCAATCACCACGCCACCAGCATGTTTGCCAGCATTTCGGGAGAGCCCCTCCAGCGATCTGGCCATATCAATCAGCAGCTGAACCTCCTCTTCCTCGGCATAGGCCAGTCTGAGGTCGTCACTCTCCTTCAGCGCCTTCTCCAGCGTTATACCGATCTCAAACGGAACCATCTTGGCGATACGATCGACAAAGCCGTAGGGGTGTCCCAGTACCCGCCCCACATCACGAATCACCGCCTTGGCCGCCATGCTGCCGTAGGTGATGATCTGGGAGACGGCATCCCGGCCATAGCGGCGGGCCACATAGTCGATCACCCGGTCACGACCATCCATGCAGAAGTCCACATCAAAATCGGGCATGGAGATGCGTTCAGGGTTGAGAAAGCGCTCGAACAGCAGCTCATGTTCAATGGGATCCAGATCGGTGATCTTGAGGACATAGGCCACCAGCGAGCCGGCACCCGACCCACGGCCCGGCCCAACCGGTATATCGTTATCCTTGGCCCACTGGATAAAGTCAGCCACAATCAGGAAGTAGCCGGGAAACCCCATCGAAATGATCACATCCAGCTCTATCTTGAGGCGATCATCGTAGATCTTGCGCCGTTCGACATAATCATCCGCAGCACTGTCCAGAATCTTTTCCAGCCTCTGCTCCAGCCCCCGGCCAGACTCTGCAGCCAGAAACTCACCAATGGACATCCCCTCGGGTACCGGAAAATCGGGCAGATAGCTTTGGCCCAGGGTCAGCTCCAGATTGCAGCGTTTGGCAATCTCCAGGCTGTTCTCCAGCGCTTCAGGGATATCGGCAAACAGCTGCTGCATCTCTTGCGGGGTGCGCAGGTACTGCTGGTTACTGAAGTTTTTGGGGCGGCGCGGGTCATCCAGGGTACGGCCTTCGTGGATGCAGGCACGCACCTCATGCGCCTCAAACTCCTCTGTGCGGAGAAAGTGGACATCATTGGTGGCCACCACCGGCACGCCATGCGCCTCGGCCAGTTTGACACTGGCATGCAGTGACTCCTCCTCCCGATCCCGCCCGGTGCGGCTGAGCTCCAGGTAATAACGATCTCCAAACAGCGCCAACCAGCCATCCAGCCGCCGCCTGGCCTGGTCATCGTCACCATTTTGCAGTGCCCGCCCCAGATCACCATCCCGCCCGCCAGAGAGGGCGATCAAACCATCACAACAGCCCTCCAGCCAGCTACGATCCAGCATGGGACGGCCAAGGTGCTGCCCTTCAAGGTAACTTTTGGAGACCAGTCGGGTCAGGTTTCGATACCCCTCGCTGTTCTGTACCAGCAGAACCAGCCGGAAAGGTTTATTGGCATCGGTCTCATTGCGCAGCCAGATATCCACCCCCACAATGGGTTTGATACCCGCAGCGAGCGCCGCCCGGTAGAACTTCACCATGGCAAAGAGGTTGCACTGATCCGTGATGGCCACCGCGGGCATCCCCGCATCGGCCACCGCTTTGACCAGCGGCTTGATACGCACTACCCCATCGACCAGAGAGTACTCTGAGTGGAGGCGAAGGTGGACAAATGTGGGTTGCATAATCCTGGAATCTGCAGTTGGACGGGATAGAGTGTGTGTTTGTGGTGACAGGGGGGGGGCAAGGCACAGTGGCGTGGACGGATACCTTTGCTCTACAGGTACCCTGACATCCCCACAAGAGGTTAACGCAAAAAGGCGCCTCATGCAGCATGAGGCGCCTTTTTGTTGCAGATTGTTACTGCTTTACCAGCTGTAGCATCAGCCCGTTCAAACGACTGACAAAGCTGGCAGGATCTTTCAGCTGCCCGCCCTCGGCCAGCAGCGCCTGATCAAACAGGATTTTTGACAGATCGGCAAAACGCTCTTCATCCGGTTCATTATCCAGGTGGTCAATCAGTGGATGGCCGACATTGATCTCCATGATCGGCTTTGTCGAAGGTGCCTCTTGACCCACGGATTTCAGCAACCGCTCAAGATTGGCGCTCATATCGGTATCTTCAACCACCAGGCAGGCCGGGGAGTCTGTCAGGCGCGAACTGACCCGCACCTCTTTCACCACATCCTCACCCAGCGCACTCTTTAGCCGCTCGATCAGCCCGGCATGCTCCTTGGCAACCTCTTCATGCTCCTTCTTCTCTTCCTGATCCTCCAGCTCACCCAGATCCAGCTCGCCCTTGGCCACCGACTGCAACCGTTTCTCTTTGTACTCCATAAGGTGCGATACCAGCCATTCATCCACACGATCAATCATCAGCAACACCTCGATACCCTTTTTGCGGAACACCTCCAGGTGCGGGCTGTGACGAGCCGCAGGCATGCTGTCGGCAGTGATGTAGTAGATCTTCTCCTGCCCCTCTTTCATGCGCTCAATATAGTCATCCAGCGAGACATTCTGCTCATCACCCTCATTGTGGGTGCTGGCAAAGCGCAACAGGCCGGAGATGCGCTCTCTGTTGGGCAGATCCTCTCCCGGCCCCTCCTTCATCACCTGGCCGAACTGCTCCCAGAATGTTGCATATTTCTCAGCCTCATTCTTGGCCATCTTCTCCAGCAGACCCAGGATACGCTTGGTATTGGCGGTGCGAATGGTGTCGATTTTACGGCTGTGCTGGAGGATTTCACGCGAGACATTCAGCGGCAGGTCATCTGAATCCACAATGCCTTTCACAAACCGCAGGTAGTGAGGCATCAGTTTATCTGCCTCATCCATAATGAAGACGCGGCGTACATAGAGTTTGATCCCGTGCTTCTGATCCTTGTCCCACAGGTCAAAGGGGGCGCGCTTTGGAATATAGAGCAGCGAAGAGTACTCATTGGTACCCTCTACCCGGTTATGGACATGCGCCAGCGGCTCTTCAAAATCATGCGAAACATGCTTGTAGAACTCGGCATACTCCTCATCAGAGATTTCGGATTTGGGACGCATCCAGAGCGCCGACCCTTTATTGACTACCTCATACTCAGGTGCCTCTTCCTTTTTCTCTTCTTCCTCTTCCTCTCCCTCTTCACCTGGCGGTGCGGGATAGACCTCTTTGAGCATCTCAATCGGTATCGCAACATGGTCAGAGAATTTGCTGATCACAGAGCGCAGCCGATAGCCCTCAAGAAACTCGCTCTCATCCTCACGCAGATGGAGGATAACATCGGTTCCACGCCCAGGTTTATCGACCGTCTCCAGGGTATAGGTGCCCTTGCCATCCGACTCCCAGCGCACGCCATGCTCAGCACCCAGACCGGCTCGGCGGGTGATCAGCGTCACCCTGTCTGCCACGATAAAAGAGGAGTAAAAACCCACGCCAAACTGGCCAATGAGCTGGCTGTCTTTGGATTGATCGCCCGTCATCGCCTCGATAAACTGCCGGGTTCCAGAGTTTGCAATGGTGCCAATGGTCTCTGTCACTTCCTGACGATTCATGCCGATACCGTTGTCAGAGATGGTGACGGTGCGTTTCTCTTTATCGAACTCGACCCGAATCTTCAGCTCAGGATCATCCTCAAACAGCGCTTCATCTGTCAGCGCTTCAAAGCGCAGCTTTTCAGCGGCATCAGAGGCATTTGAGATTAACTCGCGCAGAAAGATCTCCTTATTACTATATAGGGAGCGAACCATCAGGTTCAGAACCTGACTCACTTCTGCCTGAAAATCCAGGGTTTCCTTATGTGCTTCAACTGTCATGACCGTGTCAATCCTCCGGATATGTTGGTAAATGGGGTAAATAAATTTCAGGCAGACGCTGCCAGTGGCCTATAGATGGGGACAACAGCAGGATTTTCAATCACAAAGAGAATATAATTTCCGGTATAACTGCTTGCCGACACCAAACTGAATTCAGGGGTAATAATTATGACTGAAAAGCAGGACTCACTGCTATACGGCAACATCGCCTGGCTCATGATCTTGCTTTCCCCACTGTTCGCTGCTGCAAGCGAGCTCCCCAATACCGTAGACACCATTCGTCCAAGCATCGTAGCCATCGGGACTATCATGCCTACCCGCAGCCCTAAAGCTCAATTCATGGGCACTGGATTTGTCGTAGGGGATGGGCGCCATATCATCACCAACCACCATGTAATCCCGAAGATAGTAGACTACGCCCGGCGGGAGACACTGGCCATATTTCAAGGCCGTGGAAAACAGGCCAAAGGGCGCAAAGCCACTGTAGTAGCTACCGATGCGGTTCATGATCTTGCGCTACTGGCCATTACCGGAGAGCCACTGCCGGCACTAAAACTGGGGGACTCTGCAACCGTGCGCGAGGGCGAGCTGTATGCTTTCACCGGCTTTCCTATCGGCATGGTACTGGGGCTTTATCCAGTCACTCACCGCGGCATTGTCTCTGCCATTACCCCCATTGTCATTCCCGCACTGAATTCACGGCAGCTGGAGGTAAAACATATTCGCCGTATGAAAAACCCGTTCAATGTCTTTCAATTAGATGCCACGGCCTATCCAGGCAACAGTGGCAGCCCGCTGTATTCTATAGATACCGGCCAGGTGCTGGGGGTAGTAAACAGCGTTCTGGTAAAGAACACCAAGGAGTCTGCGCTGACCAATCCAACCGGGATCAGCTATGCCATTCCTGTCAAATATGTTCATCGACTACTGAACAGATAACGAGAACCCCCTTGCATAATGGCTCACTGAAGCCCCCTTTTACAGCAGCAACCACCGCCATATTCTGCCTTTTTCAGTCGGAAAAAAGGGGATACCACCAAATAGCTCAGTTGAACCTTACCAACCGTACAACACCCCGCCCGTGAATATATATTCATCTTTGTTTACAAGGCGTTGCGCAGCTACCACCCTGTATCACCTAAGTGGTATTTCTTGCGAAAAATCATACCCTTACAGAGAGGCGCAAAAGAAATACCCCTTGCCAACGACATCTGTTTATCCATATTGTGACCACACCCAAATTTCAGTGCCCAAAACTGCAAACGGGAGTCTCAATGACAACAGAAAGCAAACAAACGAGTCCTGCTCACGCTCTACGCGAGTATGGATCTCAAACGCCGGGAACAAAGGGTATCCCCGGCAAAAGGCGTTACTCAATGGTCATCGACCTCAGGAAATGCATTGGCTGCATGTCCTGTGTAGTAGCTTGTAAAGCCGAATATGGCGTCCCTCTGGGTGTCTGGCGAACCTGGGTTATGGTTGCAGACAAGGGAAGGTATCCCAATAGCAGGCGCATCTTCATGCCCCGCCTGTGCAACCACTGCGACTACCCCATCTGCGTACGCAACTGCCCCACACAAGCCACCTTCAAACATGAAGAGGGCTTTGTGCTACAGCGGTATAACCGCTGCATTGGGTGTCGAACCTGTGTTGTTGCATGCCCATACAACGCCAGACATTTTCTCCCCGCCAAACGCACCAATAACAACCTGCCGGTACTGGTTGTCGATAAATGCACCTTCTGTATCCATCGGGTCAAGAAGGGGCTGGTGCCTGCATGTGTACAGGCCTGCGTAGGCGGTGCACGCATATTTGGTGATGTTAACGACCCCAAAAGCGAAGTAGCAAAACTTGTCGCCAGAGAGAAGCTGACGGTACTCAAGCCTGAGCTTGGGACAAGTCCATCTGTCTACTACATCGGTGGTGATTGGGAGATCATGGATGAGCCTCACAACTACAAACACCGTACCGCACAGCAGAAGGAAGAGTTCAACACCTACAAGCGCAATCATCACGGCGATGCTTTTGGAGATATCGTTGAGGGTGAGAACACTATGTACCATGTAGGCAAAAACATGTCCGACTTCCTGGCGTCGATACCACATAAATTTTTCGATGTGGTTGCCGCGCTTAAAAAGCTGCTGTTTGCATAAGGGGGGAGACTGCAATGGAAACCATAATTACCTATAACGCCGTCCATCACGCTGCGTGGGGGACTCCTATCACCGTCTACTTCTGGCTCGTTGGTGCCAGTGCCGGTTCATTTGTACTCTCCGCTTTTGGCTGGGTATTCGGCATTAAACGCTACAAGCCATTGGCTCTGACCGCATCAATACTGGCTATTGTCATGTTGATGATCGTTCCCGTTCTGCTGATCTGGGATCTGGGCAAACCGTTCCGCTTCATCTACCTCATGCTACCGGGGTATTGGCACGGCACGGCTCCCATGTCCTGGGGTACTTTGCTGATTCTGAGCTACCCGATCTCGATGTTTGTCTATACCTACTTCGTCATTAAAAACGATCAGAAATGGGCAAAGATAGTCGGCATCATAGCCATTGTTCTCGCCCTCTCCACACACTGGTATACCGGCGTAGTGATGGAGCTGAACCCCGGCCGCTACCTCAACCACACCCCACTCGCACCACTGTTGTTTCTTACAGGTGCATTTATATCGGGTATTGGTTTGATGATCCTGGTGCTGTGGATTCAGAACCAGTTCACACGGCCAGAGAAGAGGATCAAGTGGGAGCTCATGGAGGAGATGGCGCAATATATGATGTACGGCATCGTATTTGACTTCTTCCTGCTCTTTCTTGACTTCATGCAGACTCAGTACGGCACGGCAAGCGAATATCTCGCCCACGGTACGGTGTTGATGGAGATCTTCTTCACACCCTACATATGGCTGGAGGTCGTTATCGGCCTGCTTATCCCACTCATCCTGCTGGTAACACCACTCAAGCACACACGGATTGGTGTGTATGGTGCCGCCTTCCTGGTCGCCGTTGGTGTATACGGCATGCGGATCTGGTGGGTTATGGGCGGTCAATACATACAGTCCTTCTATTGATTTGGAGAATAGAACAATGTCAAAAATCAACAGACGAGACTTCTTGAAAGCAGGCGCAGTCGCTACTACTGCTGTAGCAGTCCCCTCCATGGGTTCAGCCATGGAGCTTAAGCTGGGCGGTGCCGACTTCCATCAAATCAGGACCTTTCATGCGCGCAAAAAGACAACCTATCTTTGCACCATGTGTCCCTATTTCGATGGCGGGTTCTGCTATGAAGAAGCTGGTAAAATAGAGAAGGTCGAGGGCAACCCCGACCACATCGCAACACGCGGCAAGTTCTGTTCCAAAGGGCTGGCATCCTTCTTTGGCGCCTCTGATCCCGACAGAATTCTCGCCCCCATGAAGCGCTCCGGCCCACGCGGCTCTGGACAGTGGACAGAGATCAGTTGGGATGAAGCGATCACCGAGGTCTCCGCAAAGGTAAAAGCGGCACTGGACAGTAACCCAGACAGCATCCATCTGAATGAGGGTGCCTTTAAAGATGGCGGCACAACCCGCTTCATGGATACGCTGGGTTCAAGCTCCGTGATCCGCAGCCGGGTTCCCTCCATCAGCAGTGTTGCCAAGCAGCTGGTACTTAAAAAGACCTTTGGTGTGGACAGCACACTACCGGACTTTGAAAATACCAAATATGTCCTGAACTTTGGTGCCAACATTATTGAAACAGCCATGCCGCTGGCTCAACGGCTGACCGATGGCATTGTCAACAACCGGCTTAAACTTGTCACCTTTGAGGTGCGCATGTCGCACACCGCCGGTAGAAGCGATGAGTGGCTTCCAGTATTCCCAGGCAGCGACGGCCTCATCGCACTGGCTATGGCCAACGTGATCATGGAGAGGGGTCTGGCAAATGTTGACTTCATCAACAGTTGGACCAATACTACTGCAGCTGAACTGGCTCAGCAGCTGAAGGCCTACACACCGGACAAGGCGCAGAAAGCGAGTGGGGTTTCAGCCAATGACATCAAACGCATCGCCATTGAGTTTGCCAAAAACAAGCCAGCCACTGTCGTCAGTCAAAATGGGCTGAGCTTTCATCAGGGTGGCGTAGATGCCGAAGCAGCCTGCCAGCTGCTGGCTATCATAACCGGGAACATCGACATTGAAGGCGGTAACTGCCTGCCACGTCAGTTCGATATTGCCTCCATTCAACCCGCACCCGCCCCATCTGGCAGCAGCTCACGCCAGCTGAATCACACCTTTCCATTCGAGGTTAAGGGCGGCCAGCGCAAGGTGGCCGTACTGTTCAACCACATGAGCAACCCGGCTTACTCCTCTCCAGCAGCAAGCATCTGGCGTGATGTGCTGAAAGATGAGAGTCTGGTTCCCTACCTGGTTGATTTCAGCCCCTTTATGAGTGAGACATCTGAGTTGGCAGACATTATCCTGCCAGATGTGGCATCCATCGAGCGTCACGACGTTGGCAGCAGCCCAACCGCACTGCTCCCCTGGGCCACCATGACCATTCCAGGTGTTCCATCCCGTGGCAAGGCACAGGATGTTCGCGAAACACTGAAGAAGATTGTCGAAACCATTGATGCGGACGGCAGTCGTGGCATGAAGCAGTATTGGGCTTTTAAAAATGCCAAAGAGTGGGTCAAAAAAGAGGTTGAAGGTACCGCCGGCCTGGAGCAAAAAGGTTATAAAAAGCTCAAGAAAGGTGTTTTTCCAGCCTATGGCAAGATCGACCTCAACACACGCAAGATTGTCAAAAACGGTGAGCCTGTCCCGGTTGAATACAAGACCTACGAAGCTAGTGGATTTGCCACCCCCTCTGGCAAGATTGAGGTCTCTGCACCAACATGGACAGAAAACCCGCGGCTCTCTGGTATCAAGTCAAACGAATTTGTGTTGACCACCTTCAAAGTGAGTTATCAGAGCCTCTCTCGCACCTCCAACCTGAAAATATTGTCCGAACTATGGCACTCCAATCCGCTATGGATAAACAAGGATATCGCATTAAAACTGGGCATTGGTGACGGCGAGCTGGTCAGAGTCAAAAGCGAAGTTGGCTACCTAGTTACCAAGGCCTGGTTAACCCAGGGCATTCATCCTCAGGTCATCGGCTTCTCTACCTCTGTTGGACGTTCCGCCTATGGCCGGGTTGCCCAGGCAGACCCAGCTGCAGCCACACCTCTGGCATCGGAATCACAGATAGATGAGGATATTTCTGCCAACCTCTGGTGGAGAGATGGTGGCATCAACCCCAACGACATCATTCCACTGGCCATTGATCCAGCATCTGGAGCACAGGCCTGGAATGATACGGTGGTGACGATTTCACCTTCAGAACCGGGCGACAAATATGGCGACATCAAAGTCGATAACGCCAAACATGAAGCCATATATAAGAGACAAATGGGTTAACCCCTGCTCTCTTGATAGATACGATAACGGAGGATGGAAGATTGAACACAACAACCAAAGGTGTGCTTATCATCATCGGTGCCATCGTCCTGGTTCTGCTCTTTTCAGGTCTGAGCTGTACCAGCGACCGGTTTACTCGAATCAGCGCATGCACCATCTGCCATGAGGTATTCGTTGACTTCGACGAATACAGGCCCATGGGAACCGCAAGTGAAGATGTTGAAGACTACAAACCCAAAGAGGTCTTTGAACCCGGTGCCTTCGATGTAACCGCTGGCTGTGCAGAGTGCCACGCCTACCCCTACGAGGAGTACCGCGAGTCCGCTCACTACGACAACGAGCTTGAGGTGCGCCCAGGCTGCGTGGGCTGTCATGACCCACATAGTGTACGCGAAATCCTGCACTGGAAATTTATATACCTGAACAAGGGTGTCATCGGAGAGAGCCCATTCCACGCCGTCTCCAGCAGCCTGCGCGACATAGAGATGTGGGAGAACGAACTTCGACCCAAGCAGGCCGCAAAAGTACGCCAGAAGATGGTTGAAAACAAGAGTGAAAAGTGCCTGACATGCCACAAAACAGAGAGCGTATGGTGGCAGGATATTGGCCAACACAAAACCATGGAAGAAAAAGGTCTCTCCTGCATCAACTGCCACTACAACCTTGTTCATGCAGACGTCGCATGGCCCGAGATGGAAGAAGAGTAAGCGCAAAATGTGTGGTCCAGCTATGGATTTGAACTCATCTATAGCTGGGCGACTCTAAAGCTCTATCCAGCATAAACACCTTGTGCTGGATATAGTATTAACCAGCGGGTGAAATACCGCTATCAACTTGTATTTCTTCGAACTATCAAGTATCCGTGGAGGAAACTATGAAGCGATTGAAAAAGAGTATCACCATAGCAACCGTTGCACTGAGCATGAGTCTGGCCGCCGGGTTTGCTGCTGCCACCTCCGAGGCAACCCTGGCAAAAGTACCAGCCGATGCCGTAGGCCTGACCAATCCGGTTGAAGCCGATGAAGATGCCATCAAAATGGTCATGAAAAAGGCCTACAAAAAGAAGTGCAAAAAGTGTCATGGCTCCAAAGGCAACGGCAAGGGGCCAGGTGCCAAAGGGATGGAGCCGCCGCCGCCTGACTGGACAGCCGGATCACCTGCCACCGATGGCCAACTTTACTGGCTCACCATGAACGGCAGTAAAGATACCGAAATGAAAGGCTGGAAAGCAGGTATCGCAAAGAAAGGCAAGGAGATATCCGAAGAGGAAGGCTGGATCATGGTTCACATCATCCGTGGCTTTGAGAAGTAATTAGCTACATTTAGATGTTCAAGGGGGCTTCAACGCCCCCTTGAACAGTTACACCATAATAAATATATATCCGGGAGGGTAGCGTAATGCTGAAAATGCGTAGCTCAGGGTTGCTGTCAGTTATTCTGACTATAGGCCTATTGTTATTTACCAGTGCAGTTCATTCTGCTGAAAAAGCAGCGCCTGCGCCTGCACCCAAAGCAGCCGCCCCTGCTGATCCCGTGATGGACTATGAAGCCGTAAATCTTGTGTACGGTGACATTATCATGACCAGAACCAGAGAAGGCATGGAAGAGGGTGAAGTAGAGGCCGTTGTATTTCCACACTGGTTCCATCGAATTCGTTTTCGCTGCAAAGTCTGCCACGAAGATACCTTTGTAACCAACAAAGGTGAAAACAACGTTGATATGGATCAGATCAGCGCCGGCGAACAGTGCGGCATGTGCCATGATGGATCCGTTGCATGGGATCCACTTGAGTGCGAGCTCTGCCACTACTACCCGATGGAACAGCTGGATGCTGAAGCCGCTCCACCACCCGAAGATACCAACCCTGCCAATCTGCTGTTTGCTGGACGCAGCGGCAAAATGGCCGGTAAAGGTGATCGCCGCAAACCATCAGGCAACGCCTTCAAATGGGGCGGTGGCTGGCAGCCACGCGCCTTCTCCATGGCGGGCCTGCCAAAGGACAAGTACGGCCTCGTAGACTGGATCAAGATCACAAAGAACGGCATGCTTCTGCCGAAAGGTTCAATCGACCCTGATGATCCACTGTATGAATCACCAGTCCACTATGCCTTTGACCCTGATGGTGATGAGGATATCGAAGATATGGTGATCAAGGTGAAGAGCAAAACCATTGCTGAAGTGCTCTTTCCCCATACCCTGCACACCTGGTGGCTGAACTGCAAAAGCTGCCACCCACACCGCTTTGTGCGTACAGCGGGCGACACCCCCATGACCATGAGAGAGATGGCCAAAGGCAAGTACTGTGGCGAGTGCCATGGCAAGGTTGCCTTCCCACTGGAGGATTGCGAAAAGTGCCATAATAGAGAAAAGGTTGCCGCATGCAAGGCAAGCGATGACTGCACGTTTGACTAAACAGGCACTGTAAAATGGCTGGAGCGGGCATGATGAATACAATGTTGAGATGTTTAATCATCACACTCTTCTTATTCTCATGTACCGCTCCTCTTGCTTTTGCGCAGGAGAGATCCCTTCCCAAGAAAATGACCCCAGCCAAGCTGGAAAAGTCTGTCCATCGCCAGCTTAAATATATTGATAAGCGCCTTCTTGCAGGGAAAAGTGCCGATCAGATTCTGAACAGCGGCAACAACAAAGCCATCTCTATTCTGAATGAGAGCAAAGAAAACCGGGATATTATTGCCAAACAGATTGAAAAAGGCGAAATAGAAGCGGCCTATTGGGCACTGAAAGATCTTGGCAGCTCACTGCGAAGCGCCGCAAAACTTGTCCGTGCAAAAGGGCTCTCTGCCAAAAAAATAAAGAATGATCTGGACAGCGCAAGAATAAAGAGCGACGCTTACGAAGAGCGCGCCAAGCAGCGCAGCATTCATGATGGCAATGGAGGTGAAGAGGCGCACAAACTATACAAACGAGCTATAGAGAAGCGCAAAGAGGCAAGCCTGCTTGAAAAAAACAACAAGTATAAAGATGCTACAGCTGTCTATCTCAGCTCAATGGAGCTGTTGAAAAAGGCCATTGCCACCTCAAAGCGGCAGGGTTACAGCAGCAGCAAAACCAGCAAAGAGGAGAAAAGAGTCATCCCCAAAGGAATGACCCCGAAAAAGCTGAAAAAATCCGTCATCCGGCAGTTCAAATATATCGATACCCGCCTGCTGTCAGACAAAAACGCCCAGAAAGTAAAAGAGAGCGAAAACAGTGAAGCGATAACCCTTTTTGCCCGAGGGCAAAAACGCATCAACACCATTGCAGGCAAGATTGATGAAGAGCAGTATGAAGAGGCCTACTGGGCACTGCAAAAACTTGCAAAAACATTAAAAAATGCCATGAAACTGGCGCGTGCCAAAGAGACAGAGGCCAGAAATGACAAGAACGAGATGGATAGCGCACGCATTACCAGCGATGCCTATCTCGAACGGGCAAAGCAGAGAGGCATTCATGAGGGTGCAGGTGGCACTGTTGCTCTGGAACTTTTTAAACGCGCAGAAACCGAACGCACCGATGCTATTGATGCTGAATCAAAAGCGCAATATAAATGGGCATCAAAAGGCTACCAGCTTTCAACTGAGTTCCTGAAAAAATCCATTGCATCAGCAAGAGAGTGGCAGAGATCCAACGAATAAATCACACCAACAAAGCATTGGAGAGCGACTATTTAGCCATGACAAATCATGATTCACTGCTCGAATTCACCCGATGAAGCAACAGAAGTTACTTCATCTGCTGTTGTGGTTTTTTGCCACCCTGCCCCTCACCCTCCTCCCTTCCACCGCGAGTTACGCAGAAGACACCCCCTTCCGTATTGAATTTGTCACAAACTACAAATCATTTCAGTTCAAAGCACAGGAAGAACTCATAAAAGAGAGCAAGGCCATCATGCCGGGCGAGATCAAAAGCCTGATCAACGATGCCCTGGCCGAAGGCCTCAGCCAGGGGCAAAGAATGTTCATGCTGGATGCCGCCAATGCCATGGCCAGTGGCTATAACTACTACCACGGCGGCGGAAAAAAGCTGCTTCGAAAAATTGGCAAACTCATAAAAGCAGAGCTGGAAAAAGAGAAGGCCAAGAACGCCGAACTGATGAAGTGGGATAACGAAGAGCGATTTCTCGGCAACTTCGTCATGAAAACCTACGAAAAAGAGATGGTAGAGAAAAAGCTGGCCCCTGTGATCTACCCCCATTGGGTACACCGCATCTGGTTTGAATGCAAAGTCTGCCACCAGGAGATCTTCATTATGAAGCGGTGGCGCAATGACATCACCCACAAAAAATTTGAAGCCGGGCAGCAGTGCGGTAAATGTCACAATGGAGAGCTCGCCTTCAGCACCAAGGAGAACTGTGACCGCTGCCATCTTGCCGGCAAACCAGAAGCAGACAGACTACACGATGCAAGCCGCATTGATCACAGGGCAATCACCGCAGTTGCCGACAAGGTTGGCGCCAAATGGGATGCCAGCAGACTGCCCGGCAGACGCCTTCCTGTGGATCGGTTTGGGTTTATAGATTGGCTGACAATGAAAAAAGCCGGGGTGTTTGAACCAATACACTCACTGGATGAAAACTACAAACCTGAGATCCGGGACAACATGATTCTTTTTGAATCCAAAAGCAAGGCCAAAAACGTCCTCTTCAGCCATGACGTACACTCCAGCTGGATCAAATGTTCATCCTGCCACCCTGAGGTATTCAGCGAAACCCTGACCAACAATGTAAAGATGGTCAGAATGTCAAAGGGGCAATACTGCGGCCACTGCCACGGCAAGGTCTCTTTTACATTTGCAGACTGCACACGATGTCACATACAGGAGAAAGGCGTCATGTTCGATGGTGCCCTGCTCCACATAGGAAAGCCAAAGAAGAAAAAGAAAAAGAAAAAATCCTGAATTTTATCTTAACCGAGGTCACCATGATGAGCAGCACAATCAACCACCCACAAGATCTGCGTCTCTATAAGAAGCTGATACAGCTGACCAAGCAGCAGCTCGCCTCCATCCATCAAAACCTGGCCAAGGATGCCAGCTTTTTTCGGAAGCGACTTTTTCTGTTCAGGAACATCATTTTTAAAAAGACCATTCTTAAACTCCTGGCCCAAAAAGAGACTCGACTGGATGAAAAAGAGGCTCTGAACGAGATGATGGCAGAGCTAAAAGTCATTGAGGCTGACTGTGGTGAATGGAAGGATACAGACCAGGATGAACTGGATTATATCCGTGTAATGGTACATGGCCTACGAGACATCTCTGGCGAAGAGGTTAAGGAAGAGAGTGAAGCAAAAGCAGGAACCAAAAGCGGTAAGCTCACCTATAGGCTGAAAATCAACGAATGTAGCTAACTCCTTTTATGTTAAGGCATTTGATATCACATCCTGCAAAATTTCTGTTTTGCTGTCTAATCATACTGTCGGCTGACCTCCAGGCTGAATATGGCGATGTTATCTTAAATAAAACAGCTGATGCCATGCGTGAAGCTGAGGTTGATGATGTCGTATTTCCCCACTGGTTTCATCGCATTCGTTTCCGCTGCAATGTCTGCCACGAAAGCCTCTTCAAGATAGAGGCCGGCGCAAATGAGATCTCCATGTCAACCATCACAGAGGAGAAAAGGCAGTGCGGCGCCTGCCACGATGGCCTCGTGGCCTGGGAGCCTCTGGAGTGTGAGCGCTGCCACTCCCTGGAGGAGGGATGGAGCCCTGGCGTCATTCAACACTCTGTCAGAGAGGATGAAAAACGGAACATCTTGCTTGGGAAAACAGGGTCAATAGCCAAGCCCTACTCAAAAATCATGGAAATAGGCTCCGGCTGGCACCCTTTGGCATTATCAAAAAGCGGCTTGCCACTGGACAAATACGGCCTGGTAGACTGGGCCGCTGCCGTGCGAAAGAAGATCGTCCAGCCACTTTGGAGCCTCGACCCAGAGGTTGATATATCAGAGCACGAACTGCGGGATACCGACATCCTGTTCATCTCCAAAGGAGAGAGCATGCCAGATGTTATCTTCCCACATGAGATCCACAGCTACTGGTTGGAGTGCAAAATCTGTCATGACACCCAGGGCGGCCCCATGTTTATTGATGAGCTGGGAGCCAACAACATCACCATGATCGGCATTGGCCAAGGGAAATGGTGCGCCCGCTGCCACGATAAAATTGGCTTCCCCATCAGCGACTGTGTTCGCTGCCATAACCATCCAAAAGGCAAACCCATCGACAAAAACATCTTGGTGCGCCCGCTTAAAGCCCCCCTGCCTCAGACCCCTGCTACCCCCATTAAACAACCTGCAGCGCAAGAGCCGGTGGATAGTGATTTTTTCTAGCCCAAAAGTGACAAACCCCATACAATGACTACCAATTTAGTAATGGATAACCGATATAATGACCAAGGTTTTACACTCTGCACTCCTGCTTATCGCACTCTCCGCACCCGCATTCGCTATTGACACCGTTGACATCATCCTTGACTCAAAAGTAGAGAGCATGAAAGCGGCCGGCTTGGGCGCTGTCACATACCCGCACAAGCTACATGAACAGCTGTACGAATGCGACGATTGCCACCCAAAGATCTTCATCGACAAGAAGGGGGGTAACGATATGAACATGCAAAAAAACATGACTGAGCAGCAGTGCGGCTATGCCGGCTGCCATAATAGCGCCTACGCCTTTCCACTCTATCTGTGCGATTATTGCCACGAGGTTCTACCAACGGCTAAGGACAAATAGCCTGCTCAAGGCAGCAAGGGGCGCAGAAACCAGACCACGACAACCACGACAACCAACATTACCAGATTGAGCCGAATACCCGCTTTGATCATATCCTGAATCTGAATGCGTTGCGTCCCAAAAACAATCGCATTGGGAGGCGTGGCCACGGGCAACATAAAGGCACAAGAGGCCGCTAGAGTAGTCGTCAACAGCAGGGCGATCAAATCCTGCTCCGTGGCAATCGCAACACCAGCCAGTACCGGCAACATGACCTGAGTGGTGGCCGTGTTGCTGGTGATCTCCGTCAGAAAGATGATCACCGCAGCAATGCCCAGCAGCATCAACGGCAATGGCACCACAGAGAGAAAGCTCAACTGCTCGCCCACCCACAGAGAGAGACCTGAACCTTTCATCCCCATCGCCAGCGCAAAACCACCACCCAGCAGAATAAGAATATCCCACGGCAGCTTGCCAATCGCATCTTTATTGAGTATCGGCTGCCCCTGGCGAACCGGAATCAGAAACAGCAGCAATGCAGAAAAGATAGCAACAGTGCCGTCATCAATGCCAGGGTGTGGCAGCAGCGATGACCAGCCCGGAATAGCAAACTCATCCCCCTTGATCCCCTGGCGCGTCATCCAGGCCACAGCGGTAAGCCCCAAGACCCAGCCAACAAACTTCTCATCCCGCTTGAGTGGCCCCAGCGTGTGAAGTTCAGCATGCAGATGATCAACCGAGCCTGCCTGCCAATGCAGTGAGCGAACCTTGCGCCCCAGCAGCAAAAGCACAACGGTTAACCCGACAATAACCATCGGTACACCGACCATCATCCACTGCATAAAACTGGGCACCAGCTCAGGTGAAGTGGTGCGAACATTCTCCAGAAAGACCAGATTGGGAACCGTGCCAACCGGCGTCCCCATGCCGCCAATATTGGCGCTGTAAGCAATCGTCAACAGCAGCACTGTGGCAAAAGCGCTCATTTGAGCTGAACTAAAGAGCTTGTCCAGACGGCTGAGCACCGCTATCGCAATGGTCACCATCAACATGGTAGTCGCAGTGTTGGATACCCACATCGACAGAAAGGCCGTAGTAAAGGCAAAGCCAACCAGAATCTGAAACGGGCTGTGATGGAAGCGGGAGAGCACCACCAGCGCCAGGCGTTTGTGCAGGCCCGTACGCTCCAGTGCCTGCGCAATCAAAAACCCACCGACAAACAGAAACATGATACTGGTCATGTAACGCGGTGCCGTCTCTTTGGCTGTGGCAATTCCCGACAGTGGAAAAGCAATAAGAGGAATCAAGGCGGTAACCGCCAAAGGGACACACTCTGTTAGCCACCACAGCGCCATCCATAAAGCGATGCCCAACATGAACGCCGCTTGAGGGTGGCCAGGAATATCAATCAGCAGAGGGCAAGCAATGGCAAGCACAGGGCCAAGCACCCTGGCAATATTTTTTATATCGGTCATAAAGCAGAATTTTTCTTCCCCAGCTGCACTGGGCTCAGCGTCGATTATTGCCGCCTTCTATTGATGAGGCAATGCGGGCAAACATCATAACGATTCAGAAAGTGATGGGGAAGCAGATTTGAACGTGCAGCAGGTGCAATAATCAGCCCGGCTTATTTCACAACAACTTTACCAATCATCCCCTTGTGGATATAGCAGAAATAGATATATTCACCTGGGCGTTCAAAGGTATGTTCAAACACCTCACCAGGCTTTAGCTCTACCACCTTCAGCTCCCTGTTTTCTGGATTGGGCCCGGGAAGGCTGGCAAAATCATGTGATGACCGATGAGTATCATTATTAACCCAACGAACCGTCTCCCCGGCCGATATGGTTATAATTGCTGGCACAAACTGATCCTTACCATCAGGAACTACAACATCATGCACAACCCCTTCTGCTGCCAGCTGCCCGGCACTGATGAGCATACTCAAGCAGAATAAATAACATACTGACATGCGTTTTTTCATAACCATCAGACTCCAATATCCCCACTGAATTTTGGTCCAACAATTTCTCCGTAATTAAGATTGTTAAATGTTTTACTTTCATCAAGAACGATATTAATTGGCTGGGCTGTTGCATTTGTAGCAGCGCCTAAACCCGCTCCCCTAACAATTGTACCAGCAGCTGTTCTAGCAGCAGTTAGCGGAGAAATCACCCCAGCAATAGCGCCCGTTCCAGCACCAATTAAGACATCCGTTAAATCACAACCATCCAGGCAGGCACCTATTCCGCCCGCAATGCCGCCAATAATTCCACCAACAGCATTAACCATCCAGGTTCCTTCTGGATCAATACCCATGATCGGATTCCCCCCCACATAGGCATACATATTCATGGTTTCAGGAAGTTAGCCCCAGCTCCTACACCAGAAGAAACACCCATGATCATTCTCAACATTCCATTGTTTTTAAAGCACTGTTCCAACAGTCGCCGACCTGAGGGTAATACTCGGATGCGTAAAATACGACAAAACCTACAAATCTTCACCCGGTGAAATCTCCATGCGCAAAATAATTGACCCACAATTGCAAATAGGCGAGCAA
>JAKISI010000038.1 GCA_021648685.1 Candidatus Polarisedimenticolaceae bacterium | reverse complement strand
CTACCGCATGGCGGTGGTGAGCATGAAGAAGCAATACCCCGGCCATGCCAAACGGGTGATGCTGGGCATCTGGTCCTTTCTGCGGCAGTTTATGTATACAAAATTCGTGATCGTCACCGATGATGACGTGAACGTGCGCGACTGGAACGATGTGATCTGGGCCATGACCACCCGCATGGATCCGGCGCGTGACACCACCATGATCGAGAACACACCAATAGATTATCTGGATTTTGCCTCACCCGTCTCGGGACTGGGCTCAAAGATCGGCTTTGACGCCACCAACAAGTGGCCGGGGGAGACCAGCCGCGAATGGGGTACACCGATTGAGATGACCGCTGAGGTCAAACAGCGAGTGGATGAGATCTGGGATCAACTGGGAATTTGAACAAAAAAAACGCCCCCTTAATAGGGGGCGTTTTTCATGCTGCATAGCGGCCTGATCTACAGGCTGTAGTACATATCAAACTCGATCGGATGGGTGGTCATGCGCATGCGCGTCACCTCTTCCATCTTGAGTTCAATATAGCCATCGATCAGATCGTTGGTAAATACACCGCCATTGACGAGATATTCACGATCGGCATCCAGACAGTCCAGCGCCTGATCCAGGCTATGGCATACGGTCGGGATCGCCTTGGCCTCTTCTGCTGGCAGGTCATAGAGATCCTTGTCCATCGCATCACCGGGGTGAATCTTGTTTTGGATGCCATCCAGACCGGCCAGCATCATGGCAGAGAATGCCAGATATGGGTTGGCGGTTGGATCTGGGAAACGTACTTCGATGCGACGGCCTTTGGGGTTGGCGACCCAGGGAATTCGAATGGAGGCAGAGCGGTTGCGTGCAGAGTAGGCCAGCATGACGGGGGCCTCAAAACCTGGAACCAGACGCTTGTAAGAGTTGGTTGAGGCATTGGTGAAGGCATTCAGTGAACGGGCATGTTTGATGATGCCGCCAATGTAGAACAGGGCTTCCTCTGAAAGGCCGCCATACTTGTCACCGGCGAAGATGTTGTTGCCATCTTTGGCCAGCGACTGATGTACATGCATGCCGGAGCCATTATCACCCACCAGAGGCTTGGGCATAAAGGTGGCGGTCTTGCCATAGGCATGAGCCACATTCTGGATAACATATTTCATGATCTGGTTCTGATCAGCACGGCGAACCAGGGTGTTGAATACGGTACCGATTTCGCACTGACCTGCAGTTGCTACTTCGTGATGGTGCACCTCAACCGGTACGCCCATCTCCTCCAGTGCCAGACACATGGCGCCACGGATATCGTTCAGACTATCGACAGGAGGCACAGGAAAGTAGCCGCCTTTGCAGGTAGGGCGGTGGCCGATGTTGCCATCTTCATAGACGCGCTCGGAGTTCCACTCGGCCTCTTCAGAGTCGATTTTATAGAAAGCCCCCGACATGCTGGCGCCCCAGCGCACATCATCCAGAATGAAGAATTCTGGCTCTGGGCCAAAGAAAGCGGTGTCGGCAATGCCTGTTGACTTCAGATAGGCCTCTGCGCGTCTGGCAACAGAGCGTGGGTCACGCTCATAGCCCTGCATGGTGCTTGGCTCCAGGATATCGCAACGCAGAATCAGGGTGGCCTCATCTGAGAAAGGGTCCAGCACCGCGCTTGAATCATCTGGCATCAGGATCATGTCAGACTCATTGATGCCTTTCCAGCCAGCAATGGAAGAGCCATCAAACATCTTGCCGTCAGCAAACAGGTCCTCATCAACCATACTGGAGGGAACCGTCACATGCTGCTCTTTGCCGCGAGTATCAGTAAAGCGAAAATCCACGAACAGTACTTCATTATCTTTAATTATATTCAGGGCTGTTGAAGCCATCGTTCTCTCTCCAAATCTGACAAAAAAATTTACTGCCTAAGCAGCTATGGAAAATTCTGTTTTTACCTGAATGAGTAGCAGGAAATACACCCCCCAGAATAGCAGCATCCGTGCCATGCCATACAGGGTTTTCTTTAAAAACGGCACCTGCCGCTCATTATACCTATAACGCTATTTTTATGGATGGCAATATGCATTAAATAACATATAGTTACATTGGAAACCCACAGGTTATTCAAACATGGTCTGCCAGACGCCAATACCCCGTGGGCAAAGATCGCCACGCGCCATTATGGTGCCGCGCGCCCCCCGTGCGCACCATTATGGCGCTTACCGGCCTTTGAATGCAAAGTCCACCGTAGCGGTTCCGCCAGCGGTAATCTCAACCCGGCTCTTTTGATCCCTCAGGAAGCCATGCCAGGCTTTGATCCTGTACTTGCCGGCAGGCACATTATCAATGCGGTAACTGCCATCCTCTTTTACCACGGCAAAGTAGGGGTTGTTGGCGGTAAAGGCATAGGCGTGCATAAAGTCATGGGCATCACACTCCACCTTCATGGCCGTGCCTTTTTTCAGATTCACCACCTTGGTTATGATGTTTTGATCCGGCTGGCTAACGTTGAATACCGTCTTTTTGACCCGGCCAATGATTTCGTAGGTGTGGATATTGTGCAGCACGGGATCCTGGTTGATGGCTGCAAACTTGGCTCCGTTTCTCATGACGCCCAGAAACGGCGTAAACTCACAACCCTTCTGAAGGATTTTGCCGTCACCGATCTCTGCCGGGAAGGGCTTGCCCGATTTGACCTCATCCAGGTAGACCACCACATCCAGCAGCGCGCCATTGACTACACGCACATAGTCAATCTCACGGGTGCCCTCACCACAGACTGCGCTGTCTTTGACGACGGTATATTTTTTTGGGGCATAGTCTCTGCCCGCAAGGGTCACCCTGCCGGTTATTGTGCCGCCGTTGCTAACGGTGATCTCTTTATAGGTTTCCGCCTGGCTCGTGGGCGGCAGCATGCAAAAGCCCGCAATAGCAAGCACCGCAATCAATCTTTTCATTGTATGATCTCCCGGAGATATTCAACTATGCCAGCCTGCACTCGAGTCGGGCTCCCTGAACAGCTCTTCCAGCATCTTGATGATGGGGCGCCGGCTCGCACTCTCTTGCGCCGCCTCCAGCCGCACCAGCAACTTCTCTGCCCCCAGATCAGCCTGGATCACCCTGATAATCCGCCCCATTGAGCGACTCTGCTGACCATCATCCAGCAGGGCAGCAGCTATCATCTTCTCTACCGCTTGCTCAGTAAACCCTTGCAGCTCTTTGCGTTGTAGCAGACGAGCAAGCCCTTTGGCAACTGCCAGGCGCACCCCGCCTGCTGCGTCATCCAGGCCACTGAGAAATTGCCTGGCAATGGTCGCTGTGGCAACCCCTTCCCGCACCCTCTGTTCCCTATCTATACCCGGCTCCTGCATGAGCAGCTCTGTAATGGCGTTGACGGCCTCTATGCGCAGATCCCCGGCCTCATCAGCCAATGCAGCAAGCAGTGGCGCAATGGCGGCGCGGTTCCCCAGCTGCCCCAGCGTGCGGGCAGCTGCCAGGCGACACCCCCGGTCACCGCTGCCCAGCCGGGCAATCAGCAGATCCAGGCTCTCGTTCAACCCTGGAGTCGAGGGCGCATGGGCAGCAATATTACCCAGCGAAGAGATCGCCTCGCAGGTCAGCGCTGCATCCGGTTCGTTTTGCACAATGGTGGCCAGTGCCGCAACGGCCTGCGCATCACGGCTCTCCGCCAGCGCCCGGGCAGCCAGCCGCCGAAGATCATCGGCCAGATCGAAGGTTCGCTCTGCCTGCATGCGCTCAGCCTCCTTTTTCTGGCGCTCTGCCAACCCGAGATAGTGCAGGGTCTCATCGTCCATTGGCTCAGCTTCTCCTTCATCGCCCTGCCGATCCAGCATGGCCTGCGCACTCTCCATGGCAATGGCATCCAGGGTGGAGGTGGCTGGCTGCATGCCACTGCGCTCCTGCGTTGCGGCACTGGTTGGTTCGACTGCACCGGCTTTCTCTTGTTCCGCTTCAGAGGGGGGCACTTGAACCTCTTCAGCCAGCATGGCAATAACGATGTCGAGCGGGCGGCTGTCCATCTCCTCTTCCCGGGCTGACAGGTCAATCAACGCCGTCAGTGCCGCCAGGCATACACCCTGCTCCTGATCGCCGATGGCCTCTGTCAGTGCCTGCAGCAGATCATCATTGGTCACGCCAATCTGCCCCAAGGCCTGCGCAGCTGCACGGCGCAGCATCGGGGGTCGGTTGCTGCCGGCCAGCAGGGCGGTGAGACGAGGGATGGTGGCAGCATCACCGCACTTACTCAGAAGTGCGCATACACTGCTGCCTACGATTGGATCCGAATCCTCCAGGCTGGCGGCAACCCTCTGGATCATCTCTGCAGAGAGGGGGGCTTTTTCAATGGTGGCAGAGAGGGCATGGAGGCTGCCATTGCGCACCGTTCCACTGGGGTCATCTAACCTGGCCAGCAGCAGCTCACGAAGGCTGTCGGCCGGGCTGGCCAGCTGGCAGGCGCTTTGTATGGCTGCGCTACGCACCGCTTCGCTCTCATCCCGCATCAGCAGCAGGATGGCGGGGAGATAGTGCTCTGCACCCTGCTCTGCCAGGGCGCTGATGGCTGCGCTGCGCACCTCCGCTGCATCATCTTGCAGGGCGCGGCTCAGGGCACAGCTGGCCTCCGCAGATCGCACCGCACCCAGCGCCCTGGCTGCACGCCTGCGGCTGCGGGGCGTGCCCTGTTGCAGGCGCTGAATGAGTATATCGGTTGCCTGCCCCCCAATCTGCGCCAGCACCTTGAGCACTTCACTCTCAATATCCTGGTGCTCATGGTTATCCATGATCTCAATCAGTATCGCGATTGTGCGCGCCTCTTTGGCTCTGCCCAGCCCCCGGATGGCTTCCAGCTGCAGATCCCACCAGCTGTCCCAGTCATCATCCATCTCCAGCCATTCAGGGCGCTGCGCCGCAATCTCAAGCAACGCACTGCTAGCCTCTCTGCCACCAAGCGCAGCCAGTGCGATGGTCACTGCGGTGCAGACCTCCCCGCTGCTCTCATGCTTCAGGGTCTCAATCAGGGGGGGGATGGCCCGGCTGCTGCCAATTTTACCCAGCGCCTCAGCCGCATCGACACAGACGTCAATATCTGCATCACGCAGCCGCGCAATCAGCACATCCACCGTAGCGTTGCCACCAAATACCCCCAGGGCCTGGGCGGCATAGCAACGATCTGCTTCATCTCCGGTCTCTAATAGATGGGTTAGCGCCGCTATGGCTGACTGCGGTGAGGGCATAAGAGGGGGTCTCTGAAACAGGTTGGGATAGTATAGGCAGAATTCATACCCGTGCTCTTTCAATGTAATATTGAAAGAGCATTAACACCTAAATTCTGCAAGTGATTATGCGTGTGGAATTTAGGTAGCAGGTGAAAATTTTTAATTCTGAGGAAAAAGCAGAACTGCCGTTGCGAATAGCTTATTATCGGGGCTGAGCCGTGAACTTACCAAGGGGATATACCATGAACTATAGGAATGTTGTGCTCTGTATGCTGCTTTTGGCGATGCTTATCGCCCCGGTACAGGCTGGCTGGCTTGACCGGTTGAAGGATGAGGTTTTAGGTAACGAGGCCGTCACCGAAGGCGTCTCGGAGCTGGCCTCCGATGAGATTGTAAATGGCCTGCGGGAGGCGCTGGAGAAAGGGGTGCGCATCGCCGTGGATCTGCTGGGTCAGCCGGATGGTTTTTTTGCCAACCCAAAGGTGCGCATCCCGCTGCCAGAACATCTTCAGCAACTCTCCAGCGGGCTGCGCCTGTTGGGGCAGGACAGGTATGCCGATGAGTTCGAGCTGACCATGAACCGGGCAGCCGAGGCCGCAGCGCCCGAGGCCAGAGCCATCTTCATGGATACCATCCGCGATATGTCGATCGAAGATGCCAGGAAGATCCTCGATGGGGCAGATGATGCCGCAACACAGTATTTTCGCAAGGTGGGCGAAGAGCGCCTGCGCGAACGCATGCAGCCTGTCATCGAGCAGGCCACCGGCCAGGCCGGGGTAACCAGCGCCTACAATAATCTGACAAAAAGCCTGGAATTTCTGGGTGACGCGGTGGATACCCAGTCACTTGATCTCAACAACTATGTCACCAGCAAGGCGCTGGATGGCCTGTTTTTAATGATTGCCGAGGAGGAGAAGCGCATCCGTGAGAACCCGGTGGAGCGGACTACTGATCTGCTTAAAAAGGTGTTTGGCTCCAGCTGAAAACAGGGAAAAGAGCACCACCAGGCAGTGTAGATTAAACTGTGTATCTGGTTCACTGGCGCTCTTTCAATATCATATTGAAAGAGCGCACAGGAGCCTGCCCGAGAATAGAGGTCGTAGCGAGACAAAGCCGGGCTAGCAATCCATGATTACCAAAAAGCCATCTTTGTCCAGATGTCCTTTGTCCCCTGTTTTGTACCAGCGTTTGCCATCCAGCTCGACAATCACCTCTGCTGTTTTGTCGGGATCACCAAGGTAACCCAGCATGATTTGGCTGCCACCAAACAGGATGAGCCCATCTTCACCAACTGGACAAATTTCCAGTGTTCCTGGATCAACGATGCGAAAGCTGCCACCGGGCAGTGGCATACCAACGGTTCCCGGCTTGTTGCCAATCTGTATCGACCAGTCATCCGGGGCGATCCGGTCAGGTACGTTGACACTGGCAACCGGGGTGGTTTCGGTTGCACCATAGCCTTCATAGATCTCTTTATTGAATTTTAATTTAAATGCATCCCGCACCTCAGGATGAAGCCGCTCTGCACCGGCAATGACCAGCCGTAGCGATGCCAGCATCAATGGATGGATACGGCTGTTGCAGTTGAACAGCTGCAAAAGAGTGGAGCTGCCACAAAACAGAGTGGCTCTGTTTTTGGCAATGGCTTTTGATATCACCACCACATCGGTTGGGTCTGGATGCAAAACAGCAGGTATGCCCTCAATCAATGGCATCAGCCCGGTCACCGTAAGACCAAAGGCGTTGTGCAGCGGCAGCACGGCCATGACCACATCATCATCCTGCATATCCAGCACATCTGATACCTGTTTGATATTGGCCATGATGTTGCGATGGCTCAGCACAATGCCCCTGGGCTCTCCTTCACTGCTACTTGTGAAGAGAATGGTGGCGGGTTGCTCAATATCACATTGTTGACCAAAGAGCTGATAGAGCCGTTTGGCCGGTAAAACAGCTGATAAAATTATGAATGCAATTTTGTTAAAGGTGCTGGTTTTATCTTCCATCTCTTCGAGATAATGCACCTCTACTTTGGTCAGCAGCTCATCCAGATTTATGCCGCATTGTTGTAGTTTTTTAAGAAAGTGTCTGGAGCTGTAGATGCTTTTGATCTCAGCCTTTTCGACAGCGGCAAGCAGCGCTTGAATATTGGATGTGTAGTTTAGATTAACCACTGTTTTACCGAGTAACAGGGTAGCCATATTGATGATCATACCCGCTGTGCTGGCAGGCAATAACAGGCCTATATTCTGTTCCGGGCTGCGTTTACCAATCAGGCGTGAAAAACTGAAAACTGCGGCCAGCACTTTATAGCCAGAGAGTGTTGCACCTGATTTTGCATCATTAATGGAAAGGTTGCGCCCCGTCTGTTTGGCAGTGCGTATCCAGGCCAGCGGAATGGGGTCGAGGGTTTTGGTGTACTCATCCCAGGCATCAATAGAGAGATCAAACAGATGCTGCTTCAGCTCATGTGCGGCTGTATCTATAGCCAGTGGCTTGCCAAAGGCCACGATGATATCCCGCCGCCTGCGCTGGCGGCGGCTCCCTTGCAGCTTTTCACTGGAGCGAGAGAAGCGGCTGCCCCAAAGCCCACGCAGATAGAAGGGCAGAATAACCCCGTCAACCCCTTCCACTGCCCGCTCATAACCAGACTTAAGAGCACCAAGCTGGCCATTGCGACTGATTGATCCTTCGGGGAAGAGGCAGACTGCCTCGCCCTTTTTAAGCAGTTCATTGATCTGTTGGAGTGCAGCCTTGCTGTGTCCCGCAGCAATGGGCACCACCCCAAAGGCATCCAAAAACCATTTTAGATACCAGCGCTGGTAGATTTTACGATGCATCACAAAGCGCACAGGGCGCGGGCAGGCAATCTGGATAATGGCCCAGTCGAGCCAGCTAATGTGGTTTCCCAGCATCAGCACTCCACCCTGACCGGGCAGATGGTTAAACCCCAAAACCTGGATCTTGTAGCGGCTGGTGATCATGCCACGGATGAGAAATCGCACCAGTGATTGTGGCAATTGATAGAGCGTGTAGCTGGTACCGATCACAGCAACGATGGCCAGCAGATAAAATAGCCCTACACTGCTTAGACCGTAGATCGCAAAGAGTGCCGTCAGGCTCAAAAAACCCAGCATGACCACATTCTGCACCCAGTTATTGCCTGCCAGTATCACCCCCAACTGGTCATCCCTGGCATGAAACTGGATCAGTGCATTGAGTGGCACAATGAAGAGCCCGCCCGCCGTACCCAGTCCAATAAAAAGCAGCCCCAGCAGGGTGGCTGATGTTGCGTATGGGATCAATAGCAGCGCTATAACAATACCCAGTGCACCAAGCGGAATCAGGCCGGTTTCGATATGTCCGCGTGAGGCTCTGCCTGCCAGTACAGAACCGAGAATGATGCCCAGGCCATTGCAGGCCAGAAGCCCCTGGATAACGACGGTGTTGGTCTCATCCAGTGTCTCTTTGGCAAAGGCCGGGAAGGCGGCCAGCACCACTTGGGCGATGCCCCAGAAGAGTGAAAGGCCGATGATGGAGAGCCAGATCACCCGGTTGGAGAGGAGCCGCCCAAAGTTCTCCCGAAGATAGTGGCCGCTGGTGTACTGCTTGAAGTCAAAGCGAAGGCCCGGCTGCTCCAGCCCACCCGATGGCAGCAACAGGGTCGTGCCAAACTCAAGCAGGGCGCAACCCACCAATAGCCAGCCAATGGGGGCAATGGCCTGAATCAGCTCGGTCTCATTGTTGTAGTGAATGCCAACCAGATGGTGCTCGAACAGCACGGAAAAGAGAAAGATGCCGGAAAGAATGGCAACGATTGTCAGCGCCTGCACCAGTGCATTGGCTGCAGCCAGCTGCCCCTTGCCTGCCAGCTCTTTGATATAGCCATACTTTGCCGGGGAGTAAAAGGCGCTCTGCACCGCCAACAAAAAGGTCATGGCAAAGGCAAACTGGAACCAGCCATTGTAGTAAGCGAGCGTGATCAGCAGCGTCAGCAGCACCGCAAATGCTGCAGAAACCTTCATAATCAACGGCTTGCGGTAGCGGTCAGAAAAGAAACCGGCCGGGCTAAGGAGCAGCACGAAAGGGAGCAGGATCAATCCGTTTACAACCGCGGTCAGTATGATCTGGAATTGACCGTCATAGATCTTGAAAATGGTGTTCTGGATCAAAACCTTATGCCCCAGATCAACAAAGGCATTCAGGAAGATGATCAGAATGAAAGGGAGAAACCCTTTGAGTTTTAACAGTTTATCCACAGTCTATTGCCCATTTCATGGATTGATAATGGTTTGAAAACCAAGGTATCGTATCCCAATACACTACAATCATGCTTGCCGCTGTACATACATAACCATAAGAGGAGGCTCAGATGAGCAACCAAAACAGCATCTATCAGGATGCCTTGAACCGATTGCGCCAGATGGGCGAAGATGCGGGCACCTCGCCTGAGGTCGTTGACTCCCTGATGCATGCCGAAACCGTAGTGACCGCATCACTGCCGGTTCGAATGGATGATGGTGCCATGCGCTACTTCACCGGATACCGCTGCCACTATAACAGCGTACTGGGCCCCACCAAGGGAGGCATTCGCTTTCACCCCCAGGTCAACCAGCAGGAAGTACAGGCGCTTGCACTCTGGATGACCATCAAGTGCGCCATCGCCGGGCTACCCTATGGTGGTGCCAAAGGGGGGGTCGAGGTTGATCCAAAAAATCTCTCGCCGATGGAGCTGGAGCGACTCTCACGCGCCTATGTGCGCGCCATGGCCGACTTTATTGGCCCCGACATTGATATTCCCGCCCCCGATGTCTACACCAACGCCCGTATCATGGGTTGGATGATGGATGAGTACAAAACCATCAAGCGGCAGCATGCCCCCGCCGTCATCACTGGCAAACCCATCAGCCTGGGCGGCAGTCTGGGGCGTGACGAAGCAACAGGGCGGGGGGCCTATCTCTGCATCCGCGAAATGGCCGCCCGGCTGGGCTGGGTTCCTGCCGAGATACGGGTGGCCATCCAGGGGCTTGGCAACGCCGGTTACCATGTCGCCCGGCTGCTGCAGAAGGATGGCTACCGCATCGTTGCCATCAGTGACTCCAAAGGCGGCATCTACTCCAAAGATGGCTTCGATATAGAGAGCATCTGGAGACAGAAGATCAAGGTGAGACAGGTTCAGGCCGTCTACTGCGAACATACCGTCTGCGAGCTGGTCGAGCACCAAAAGATCAGCAACACAGAGCTGCTGGAGCTGGATGTTGATCTGCTGATTCCCGCCGCACTCGAAGGTGTCATCACCACAGAGAATGCCCCCAATATCAAGGCCATGCATATTGCTGAAGTGGCCAACGGCCCTATCCTGTGCGAGGCAGAAAACATCTTGCTGGAGCAGGGCAAACTGATCCTGCCCGATGTGCTCACCAATGCGGGCGGCGTGATCGTAAGCTACTTCGAATGGGTGCAGAACCGCTCCGGCTATAGCTGGACACTGGAAGAGATCAGGGCGCGTCTGGAAGAGATTATCATCAAGGCCTTTAACGAGGTGTGGCATACCAGCATGCATGAAGAGCGCAGCCTGCGCAGTGCAGCCTATACCATGGCACTGCGCCGGATCGGGGATGCGGTAGCAGCACATGGTACGCGGGAATATTTTAACAATGGCCAGTAAACTGGCTTATACGGTAAGCCCTGTGGATTATGATATTTTTGCTGCTCTGTCCACCAGCGTTGGCCGCTGATGAGTGGATACCCATGGAAGCATACAACTGTAATATTATACAGTCGCCAAAAGAGGCCGGCAACAGCCAGCTCAATGGTCGATTAATGAAGATCTTTCCAGATGGGAGAGCGCTATACCGGCTGTCAGACACTCTGGCTTGACATACAGGGGCGCCACAAACTGGAAAAAATCATGGTGCTCTACTTTGAAAATGGAGAGACCAAAGTGCAGCAACATATAGCAGCTGGGAGATCATTCAGCTGTCGATATTATGCTGGATCGCTGTTGCCAAACTCCAGAGTGGAGTGTTCAAAAAATCCATTGGTACACTTTCAAGCGTACCTGCCGGATGCACCAGGGCATCACTGAGAGATGGAAAGCAGCACGCTTCAAACTGTGGCGATCCGGATTAGAGACTATGCTGTCTACCCATCATACCCCACGATTACCCCTTCCATTTTTTGCCTTTTCTGTAACTGCAACAAAACTTTTTTTGCATCCTGACGGGTTTTTTCCGGGCCAACGTAGACGCGGGTTGTGGTATGGCCATCCATCTCTTTTGTCGCCACAAAAGAGTTAAATCCTGCACCCTGAAGTTTGTCCTTTAGATTGCTGGCATTTTTATTGTTACTGAAACTTCCCAGTTGAATGGCCCAGGCTTTATGCAAAGACCCTATTGATGCAACAGAGGTTGATTTTTTTAACCTCAATGCCGTTGTCTTTGGCACCACTGCTTCAACTCTTGAGCTGTTGTTTTTTACAGTTTTTATAGATGTGGACTCTTCAAGTTTTAACGCTGCGATATTTTTTTTTCTGACCGCTTTATCAGTCACCAGATCTGCCTTTGGTGGCGGCACCTGTTTTGGCTCTTGAGTCGAGGTCTTTATCTCTGTAGTTACAGCGGCAGTTTTTGCGATGGGTTTGACCTCTTCAACCGGCACGATCTTTGACTGATAGGGTGAACGCTCCACCTCAGCACGCTGTTTGGGTGCGGACTTTTGCGGCTCCTCCATCAGGAGCAACGCGCCAACCATAGCAAAAACGGCAATACCCACCGCACCTGCTGCGCCCTTTTTGATCCGGGCATCCATCAGATCTCTCTCAGGCCATCCGAAGGCTGGATCCGGGCGGCCCGAAAACCGCCGAGTGCAGCGGCCAGAACAGCCGCCCCAACGGTAAACAGCAGGGCGATCTCAAAATGTATGGGTAACAGTCGGCAGATGGGGTTGTCATCCCCCGCCTGGCTGCTCAGCATACGGTTGATGCTGGTCTCCACGCCCAGGTAGATCAGGCTGGCCAGCAGCCAGCCCAGTACGCCGGTCAGCAGCGCTTGCAGTACCGGGAACCAGACGATATCCGATGTCCGAAACCCAACCAGTCGCAGCACACTCAGCTCCCTCTTTTTTCGATCCACGTTGGCCCACAGATTGGCACCCAGCGAGAGGGAGAAGCCGCTCAGGCCAATAATCGCAACAAACCAGAATACGGCACTCAGGCGCTGCTCCATGGTCTGCACAATATCGATGTCCGCCGCGCGGGTTCGTGCCTCAATGCCACTGGCAGCCAGACCATCCCGCAGTGCAGCAACATGCTCGATGGCACTGGCATAGAGCCGAAAACCGGGGAAGCTGCGTTCGCCCGCTAGTGGCGGGTCACCCTGCCAGCCCAGCTGCGGGACAGCACGGCCATCGAGAAAATCCTCTGTGGCAATGATGAGATCCAGTGGCACAAAGGCACCATCGCGTGCAAATGCGGCAAGGCGCGTGATGCCGACCACGGTCAGCTCGACATGCACCCGCTCACGCTGGCCGTTGTGGCGGCGATTCAGGCTGCCATCGACCCGATCACCCACCTCCACCTTGAGTTTTCTGGCGGCCGATTCTGAGAGCACAATCTGTCGCAGCCCGGTGGGTATCGCGATGTTCTTATGAAACAGCGGCTCACCCTCTGCGGTGGGAATCAGCTCAGCGGGGATGATGCGCGGGGCGCTGTCGCTTTTGAGCTGCAGGGTGGCGGCCAGGCTTCGGGTGCGCGGGATGACGAAGGCCACCTCGGGGTTGGTGCGTACGGCACTAAACCATGCCGGATCATAGTGGCCGCTCCCGACAGGGCGGATCTCCCGATTGCGGGGGTCTTCGATCAGCTGCTCCATCATGCTGCCGATGATGCCAAACTTGAGGGCGAAGAGGATCATCATGGGTGCCAGCACAGCCGCCAGTGCCAGCACAAAGCAGCTGGACATCTGCCACTCATAAAAATAGTCGGTCAGCGCCAGCCTGAGGATGTTGCGCATCTTTCGAATGGGATGGCTCATCCTGTAACCCTGGTTTCGGTTACGCTGCCGGCAGGGTTCTGGCTGGTGCGGTGTGCCAGCCGGCGCAGCCCCAGCTGTTTGATGTGATCCCAGTCATGGCTGGCGATAATGACGGTGATCTGCATCTCCTCCACCAGTTCGACAAACAGCGCCATGATCTTGCGGGCGGCAATCGGGTCGAGCGAGGCGGTGGGTTCGTCTGCAATGACAATGGAGGGGTGATGCGCCAGCGCCCGGCCAATAGCGACACGCTGCCGTTCGCCGGTCGACAGCAGCTCAGGGTGTTTGTCCAGGTGGCGCTCAATCCCCAGGTTTTTTGCCAGCTCTTCAACCGAGCCATCCTCCGGCATCCCCAGCAGCTGGCGCGAGAGGTTGATGTTGTCGCGCACGGTCAGGTAAGGGAGCAGCCCGCCGGTCTGCATGACGTAGCCGATGCGGTGTTTGCGCAGATCGCCCATAAAGTTGAGATCCCGCTGCGCCCAGGCTTTGGCGACATCGACCGGCGGGGACTCCTTTTCCGGGCGGAAGCGGAAGGCGCCTACCCCGGTGGGGCGCAGGATCATGGCCAGGATATCCAGCAGGGTGCTCTTGCCACAGCCGCTGTGGCCGATCAGTGCGATTTTCTCGCCCAGTGATATCTGCAGGCTGGGGACGGTGAGGCGAAACTCGACCCCCTCTGCCATGCGGGTCATCACCACATCACGCAGGTGATAGATGAGCACCTGTTCATCGCCGGTCAGGCTGCCGCTCGGTATCTGGCTGGCTGCGTACTTCAGGGCAACATCTCCAGTGCCACGGGGAAGACGGAGTCGCCGGTGATCGGGCCGCCATCCAGTGAGATCCAGAGGTCGGTGTGGTTGTGCAGCGCCTGATAGTAGCTGATCTTGCGCTCCAGCCGATGGGTGAACTCCAGCTGGCGCTTGGCGGGCCAGTCGGCCCAGCTCTCCAGTGAGAGGCTCATCACCTCACCAGTGTAGGGCAGATCCTCAATATACTCGCGCATGTAGCCCAGGTCGGCCAGATTGCTGCCACCCGCGCTGGTGGCGCTGGTGCTCCCCTGCATCTCACCAGGGTCACGGCTGAGGGTGGCGGAGAGGCTCTTCAGATCATTGAGAAAGTTGCGCGGTGAGAGCAGCCCATCCTCAGCTGCAACCAGTACCTGCTTCAGCACATATTGCAGGTCGCTCAGCTGGTCGCGCGTCAGCAGCACGCGCACATCCAGCGTTGAGAGCGCCGGGTTTTGAAAATCGCGATCCACCAGCCAGGCGTTGAATACCTCTGGCACGGCACCGCCCTGGCTGCTTTGCAGGTAGCGCATGCGCAGGGCATAGCCCAGCTTGGCCACCTTCTGCTGGAACTCGGCCAGCTGGCTGTCCGCTGCTGGCAACGCTTCACTCCGCAGCGGCTCCAGAACCAGCTCCGGCTCGGATCTGGGTGCCCTGGCCCGCTCCAGCTCGACCACTGAGCGTACCTGCTCGGTGATCTGTGATGCCAGCGCATCCAGCACCCGGCCAAACTCCTGCACCCGGCCCATCTTGACGCCGTAGTAGAAGTCGCCGATGCCGGGATATTGGGAGATGGCCCGGTACTGTCGCGCCGCCGCCGCATGGTTGGGTCGGCCAATGGGGGTTCGCAGGTGCAGCACCCAGATAGAGACCCCCTTCTCCAGCGCCAGCGCCCTCAGCTCCGCTTCATCCAGCCCGGTGCTGCTGAGTGGATCATCGGCCGGGCGCGCGCCCGCATCGGTGATCAATACCACATAGCGCGCAGCATAATCGCCTCTCTCCAGCTCATCGATGGCAAGTTTGATGCCGGCGTAGGCATCCTCGATAAAGTCCTGGCTGGAGACCTCCGCCGGGGTGAGGGCTGCGGCACCTTTAAAGAAGGTGCTGGCATCTGTCCCCTCTTTGAGCGGGACAAAGGTGCGGGCAAGGTACTCCAGCTCGGGCGAGGCGCCGAGGCTGTCCCGATAGGCGACCAGGCCAAAGCTGACCTCATCCTTCAGCCCGGCCCGATCGATGGAACGGTAGACCTTGCGCACCGCCTCGCGGGTGCGGTCGATGTAGGGGCCCATCGAGTTGGTGGCATCGGTGACGAAGACCAGGCCGGAGCGAAAGCGTTTGGCTTTTTGTGGCGGCCTCTTTTCTGACGTGGCGGCGCTCTTTTCCACCGGCTTTGGCAGCGCGGGGGGTGGAGCCTCCTTCAGTGGCACGGTGGTGACCTGTAGCATCATCGCCTGCTCGCTGCCCAGGTAGATGTCCTCATGCTGCTGGATAGGCACCAGATAGAAATCCTCCTGAATATCGACATGGCGTTCGGGCTGGATGGCGATGACAGGTGAGTCGTTATCCAGCGTCCCGGCCACGGCCCTTTGGTAGAGCTGCTGGTAGGCTGCCTGGTCATTGGATTGAATCAGTTTTTTCAGTCCTTCCCGCTCTTTGAACAGCAGCACCCGGTTCTGCATGGCCGGGTTGCGGAAAGCCACGGTAAGCACCTGATTCCAGGGGATCAGCTGCTTTTCCTGCACCCACCCCTGGGTATTGCCGTGGCTGTCGGTGCCCACCTTTATCCATTTTTCTGTGCCAATCCGGCGCTCGCCATAGAGGTAGAAGACGCTAAAGGGTTTGATCTCGCGTAGCGCATGGGCGGAGCCTGCCGAGATATGCAGCATGGCTCCCGGCCTGGCCAGGACGCGCTGGTAGAGTGAACTCTTGCCCGGCATCAATAGCGGTTTCTGTCGCTCAGCCCAGGCGGGCAGGGTTCCGCCGAAGAGCAGAACCAGGGTTAACATCGCCGTGAGGGCTATTCGTCTCTCTGTCATGATCCGCTCCGGCTCATTGCCACTGTAGCAGCAGCTGTTTCGCTTCTGTATCGCCGCCCGCTGCCAGCTGTTCCACCTGGGCGCGGAAGCTGTTCAGCTCATTCTGGGCAGATGCCTGACCGCCTCTGGCCGCCTGCCGGTACCACTTATAGGCCTGCACCAGATCGGGTTGATCCAGCACGCTGTTCTGCGTGGAGTAATAGGCCGGGTCATGCATCTTTGCCAACACCTGCGCCGCAAGGCTCTCCCCCCGTCTGGCGGCAAAGAAGTAGAGCAGGTAGGCATCAGCCTGCATCCCCTTTGCGCTGAACTCATCGGCGGATGTCATGATCTGCTTCAAGTCCGTCGGCCCTTTCTTTGCTCTGAATTCCGCAATCAGCGCTCTGGCCGAGTCACCGGGGTTCTGCCTGGCCTGTATCGCTGCGTTGGCCGCTGGCGCAGCGGCAACCGGTTTTGATTCCGATGCCGGTCGGATAACACTGGGTGCCGGGCTTGTTGTCGTTACTGCCGGAGCGACCCCTTCCGGCATGCTGACAATCCGGGCGGGCTCACTGCCGGAAAAGAGGTAAAAGCCAACCACTCCAGCCAGAACCAGCATCACTATCATCTTGGGAAGAGGGCCCGGCTGTCTCTTTTTTGGGGAGACCTCTCTGTAGAGGTCGTTCTGCAAGCCATTATCGGCCATATTCAATCACTACCTTTCAAGTATGAACTAACGCTTTCTGGTTCTTCCTAAACAGCCATCTGCAACAGAATGATGACAAAAGCATTTTGTGCAAGCCTGCCCTGTCTGGGGTAAGCAGCAACAAAATCTTTATCTATCAGAGCCGTTTGAGTAATGCGTTTTCTCGCATCAGATAAAGGCGAGGTACTTTACAACGATATAACAGACTAACAACGCTTGGGAGTGTGATCAAGTCAGTCAGAGTAACTCCAAGCAGCTGAACCCGCCAAGGCCACCGCATTTAAATGCATTGAGTAGGATGGAGGTTATGGAGCACTTACGAAGCGCTGCACCTGATTCCATGTGTCTCACCAAGTTAATCGAAGCCTTTCATTTCTAGATCAGGCTCTATTGAACGGACTTCAGGCATCTGTAAAAGATGCAGAAGTATTTCGGCATTTGCAGAAAAAGCCATCACTGGGATTAATCGATAGCTACGGACAATATCATAGTCCTCAGATGGCATGCTGGCACGCAACTGCTTGATAACTCGATTTTGGACATTCTTGATGGCTTTAGAATCGTATCCTTCTCCCATTTCTTGTGGTTCAACTACTAGATTGACTAGGACTCGTACCTGCCCTGCTTCTACATGTTTACCGGGAATATTTTCTGTGCTGTTGCTGGCACAACCATAAAGAGCGCCAAGCATCAGAATCGTACCCAACTGAAGTAGCAGTGATAATGGGGTGACTTTGCAGGATTTTGCTGAACCATTTAACCGGTAATTACATTCCATCTGTCTTTCCTCTTGTTTGGCTTATCTTGCTGCGGGGGAGCAGGTTTAACAGGTGTTGTCTTGGGTGGATCTGCTTTGGGTGGTTTTCCTCCACCATTCATTAAAGCAATCGCACGAGCTATATTGATCACAGGAGTAACTATGCCTGTACGAATATCACGCACCGGTGTTCCAGATTTTTTAAGCGCAAACACCAACTCATCTACAGTGCGTCCTGGGGCAGCCTGTTTTAAAAGTGCTATTGCTCCTGCAACATGAGGGGCAGCCATTGATGTACCAGGAAATCGTTGGTAAGCGGTCTGTTGCTTCGACATCAAAGGAACCGATGATAAAATATCAACACCAGGAGCCAGGAAGTCCAGGGTTGACCCACTGTTGGAAAATGAAGCAACTTGGTTATGCTTTGTAATGGCACCAACACTTACAAAGCCTTTTATACAAGCAGGCCATCCAACCGGAGCAGATGCATTCGCTGTGCCATCATTCCCTGTTGCAACAATGACAGGAATTCCAGCTTTCTTAAACAAGCTAGATGCCAAGTCAAAGGCATCATGACGACAAATGCCAGTTTCTTTACGTGGGGCACCTAGACTCATATTTACTGCACCAATAGAAGCGGGGTTCTTTTCAGCTACAGTCAGAATAAAATCTAGTGCCGCCAAAATATTGTTGGCATTTGTCTCCCCATTCCTTTTGACATTTTTATTAAATACGTTGACGGCTATAAGGCTTAGTTCCGGTCCAACTCCAGACAACTTACCTGGCCCCAGATTTCCGAGCACTATTCCAGCAACGTGAGTACCATGTGCGCCGACAGGTTTTGCAGCGCCTTTGCCAATCATTTCATGTGCACCATTTGGACACTTGTCTGCAAAACAGGCTTCTAAAACGGCCTTGTTGTTGAAAAACGGGTGAGCCGTATCTGTACCGGAATCGATCACAACAACAGCCAGTCCTTTTCCTGTGTAACCAGCACGCCATGCCGCATCCGCACTGATCAGGCGTGTGCTTTCCACAAGTTGAGGATGAAGTTCAATATCATCCCAGATCTGCACCGATGAGCTTTGGGCTTTTGCAGCAGACAATGCAGCAGCATCCATTTGCATAGCAATTACTGGTATCTTCTTATAACGCCTTGTCACCTTGACCTGGTTTGAGGCCTTATTTAGCTTCTTAACAAACTCATCGCCAGTGATTGACATCCATGCATCTGGATTCTGCTCAGCACCCGGCAGAGGCTCATCACCCGTTATGGCTTGCCAACCAGTCACAAGAACCGATACTGTTTTTGCGGAACTTGTTCGTAGCATCAAATCATCAAAGTCATCTGTACCAGCAAAGACCGTGGTGTGCGTGACTAGCAGCAGAACCATACCCCACATACTGAGAAGTTGTGATATTTGCCTCATTTTGTACATACTGCTTATTCGCTGCATGAGATTTTGACAGCTAAAACATGCTCTATTTTTTATAGTCACTCTATCCTCCTTACTGTTTAGACCTATTCAATGCTGTGATTTCAGGACGTCTAAAATACTAAGTATTTGTACTTAATTGGTGGGTTTTATTGCACGTTCCACTATAGCCTGCACATCCCGCATCCAAATAAGTCCTGTACCTAAATTAGAATTTAATGCACTTCCGTGAGTGGATTTGTTATCCAGTATCCCCTTCAGGTCAGCTGTAGATGTAGGTGCTAGTATCAAACGCATGAGCGATCCAGTAATGTAGCTCATGCCACCTGGTTCTGTTCGATCCAGCAAAACAGCTGAGCGCACCTCCTTTGTGAAAATAGGAAGGGCCCCCTCTGCATTTACTGAATCTAGGAGCTCTTCAGTAGGCATTAACAGGCCGCTGAGGCTTGTTGACCCACGGTTATGAATCAATAGCGTAATACGGCATGCCGACTCATCGGTGCGTATCTTCAGTACAGCGGGAATTGGATGTGGGATATCTTGGTAACTCTCCCTAAAAGCTGTGCGTGTTTCAGTCATCGAAAAACAGGATTCTGTTCCTGCACGGTGTTCAATAAAAACTTCAAGTGCAGCTCCATCAGGCAAGCTTGCAATTGTACTTGACTCTATAATACGGGGGGGGGGGTGATTAGGGTCTTGAGTTGAACCGCCTTCAAAGATGGTGTACCCGATCAATAGAAAAAAAGCAGCAAGCCCTAGAAATATACCGACCCTGTGAACTAGAAGACCGCCATGTTCATGCCGTTTGGTCTTATCTTCAAGCTCAAGGGTGGTATCTCCGCTCTTCTCACTGGTGCTGGCTGAGTTGTCTGGATGTAAGAGTAGATCATCAAAGATCTGTTCTGGGGTATCAACTTGTTTAAGTCCAATGATGCGAATATCAAACGAACTGTCCAATAATTTATCCAGATATGCTTTCGCTGATGCAACACAATCATGAGGTACAACCACGAGGATGGGTATGGGTTTACAGATATTCTGTTGCAACCACTGTACCAAATGAGAAAGTTTGTGATTGAGGCCGCCAACTGATTCAACCTGGAGATGATAGTTGACCTCCCCGGTTGCCCAAATGATAGCTTTGGGGGCCACTGTCTTGCCAGGGCGCAGGCGTTCATAGAGCTGGTTATGGTACTTAAGCCAATGGGCCAGATATACAGGGAGTTGCCAGCTGGATCCAGTATCAATAGAGCGGGAAAGGCAGAGACGATAGCTCTCATGCCCGGTAAGCTTTCCCACCACGCCAGTTGGTCTGGTCACAAACTTTTGGTAGGAGCGACTGAGTGGGAGTTCATCAGTTGTTGCCAGACCTTCTGTTGCGCAGCAGAGCACACCTGATGATTCTTCCGAAATCATCTCGATCTCAACTGTACCTTCGGTAGTAGCAATTAGGGCTTGGAACATGCTTAGACCAGATCAAGCGTACTTTGCGCATTGCGCAAAGCGATGATAGCAGGGTTGTCTATTGACATTAGTTGCATCACTTTGCCATCTAATGGTGATGGTAGCGTAAGAGAGTACGTATTATAACCTAGCCGTATAAACAGATAGTGGGGTTCCTTATTTTGTAGAAAAGCTGGCAGTTCAATAACCAGATGCACCTGCTGTGAGTTAGCATTGGAGGGTATGATTTGCAAGCTACCTCCATCTGGTAGAGGGCGTTCTAATACAGCTGCTGTACTTGCCGCAGCTGCTGCACTTGGCACTGAAACAAGTGCATAGTGTGACAGTAGCCACTCAAATTTCCTTTTGAGTACGGCATCACGCTGTAGTAGGGGAAGGAGCACCTTGCTACTTAGATTTCCTTGTCCTTGAAGGTATAGTGCTAACTCATGGCTTGTAGGACGGATAGTGCTACTCTTAGGTTTGGTTTTTTGTTCATCGCTTGAGTACAGGCGGATGGCCTCTTGTAAAGCAAATTCATGACCAATCGCCTCCTGCTCGTCAGCAGTGGAGTTGTTCCAAGTTCTTACCATGATATGCCTCCATAAATTCTTTTAAACGAGTCCTGGAATATTTTTTTATCATCAGAATATGCCATTTCCAAGCTCAAATTCTTTTCTGGTACTTGCAATATTTTTGTGAGCGCAAGCTCTGCCAAGTGTAGCGTTTCAGCAAGTACAGGGGCGCCTTCTGCATGTAAATCCAATAACCCAGTGTTAAGCAAAACATCTTCAGAGAAGCCAGCACGCTTGATTCTAGAAAATGCCTGCTGTAATTTTGCACGCGCTTTACAGCCTACAGTGCTCTCACTGGAAAGCAGGTCAAGGCACCGCTCAGTTAATATCTCATGGGCGCTTGAATGTGCATCTCCCCAATCGATCTCAGCTGCCAGAATCGCTTGTATTGATAGTCCGGGCAGCTCCTCAACTACATCTACATGCTTCAGTATGTCGGATAAAAAATAGAGTGCCTGGGGTCTTTCTGCTGTTAGGAGCAGGTGGGCTACAGATGCTCCAGCCTGGCGAAGCGCTTCTACATAACTATTAAATTCAGTGTGTAAATCTTCATAAGTCAGCGTTGACCCCATTTCAATCAGATCCTGAATAATTTCTGACTGTTGTTTGCGCCTGAGGGTGTTACTAATTTTGGCTTGGTGTCCTCCAAACACAATGTATCGGAGGAAGGTTAGTGGTCGATACACAATAGATTCACGATAAGAAAGCAAGAGCTGGAGTGCTTTGATCTGTTTGGCTGAAGTGAAATAGCGAATACCTGAGTCCTTGGCTAGCTCCAACTCTCTAATCAACTCTTTGCTATCACCCACTTCATTAATATTGGCAGCAAGCCCCTCTGTGTACATGCCGCCAGCCGATCGTTGATTGTTATAGACACTATCAATTGCAAAGGATTGTTCAGACTGCCTTAATATCTGGCCACGGATTACAGCCTCGAACAGATTCTCAAAACACTCAACCACCGAGCCATATGTTTTGAAATCTGCCAATTCGTGTTTGATGGCTTCTTGCCAGAATCCCAGCACATGAGCATCTGAAATTGATTCAGAGGAGAGAGCTCCATCTGCATACTCCTCAAGATATTGAATTATTGCGGCTTGTTTACGTGCAGCTTGCCGAGTGGGCAAATGGCGATTTAAATAATTAACAAGTATCGGCTGTAAAATTTTTGTCTGTGAGACAACCTCAGACTTTGTCTTCGCACCCAATGCAATCTTGTCAAAAATTGGTTGTACCACATCAAAATCTAACTCGAGCATGAGTTCAAAGAGTGCAATCAATGAGTTGACATACTTCAAGTGCAATACGTATACACCATCCTCATAGGCAACTGAAAGCTGATTTCCAGACAGACTGACAGGCTTACTGTTGGCATGGCAGCCTGCATTCTGAAACAATGCTTTAGCAGATTGTACTCGAGCAGGGGGGCCAAAGAATAGGCTTAAGTACCCCCCTTTCAGAGAGCTTGCTGCTCGAATCAGGTGGCTCAGCCAGAGGACGTGGTCTCGAAGGTTACGACCGAACAAGAGGGTAACAAAGGCGTCCCTATCACTATCAGCATACTTTAGAGTGGGACTATCACTTCCATTTCCCATTGCATCAGAAGCTGATGCAACCTCTGTGCTAAAAATACTAAATAGGATTTGCCGAAAGCCGTCATGGATGCCGCCCTCAATCACATACATACGAGCACTCATGCTTGTCTCCAGTACTCTGGCCATATGTAATAGATTTCAAAATCACTGGGTGAAAGGCATATCGTCGCCAAACACAGCTGTAAATTATCCGAGTTAATTGCTGCCGCCCTCGTTAACAGCACCAAAAATAAATATAAATCCAATAAAAATTGCTATGGCAATTATAAACTTATAGAACTTTCCTGCTAAAAGGCTAACAATGCCAGCTCCAATCAGTGATGCTACACCATTTTCGTCAGGAGGGTTATATAGATAAATGGCAGTACCAATAAATGCTATTACCGCAAAGAAAACATTAAAGTCCTCATTGCCCGCACTGCTGGGTGATTTAGTTTTTGTCTGCTGTTTAGTCTTTTTGCTCTGTTGGTTTACATGTGCAGATTTCGGTCGATAATTTAAGCCCATTTGATTATGCATGGAACCTGTGGGTGTCCCTTGCTGCCCAAGCTGGTATTCCTCCCAATCTTTATCATCTTGACTTGTCATTTAGAGGCTCCTTATTTTTTGTTAATGAAAAATACATTTAGATAATCCTAAGTGAATCTATATTACTTGTGGATATTAACTAGCCTAACTAACGAGCATGCACTAAATAAACTGGCGTCATTTATCGTAACCATACATAGGCCATTTTATTCATTATTCCTGTGCTGCCATATTGCCGAGTTGCTGCTTTTCCTGCGTCCAAGTAGCTAACATCAGTCTTCCCAATGTTTGTTACGGAAAGTCTGATTGATCCGTGCCTTATAGCGTGCTGTTGCTTCTGAGTATCGCTGGCGTAGCTGCCATGACTGACAGTCAAGGCGCTCCAATTGTGAAGCGAAAGGCGCCAAGCAGCTATCAGCACCCACCGCATGCCATGGCTCTTTGCCGTTATTATGCTCAGAATCCTCAGCAGCACTATCCTGACATTTTCTGCCTGTGTGTTTTGGCAGAATAATTCTGACATCTTGTTTGCTCGCTGGAACCGCAACTTCTTGTTGGCAATTATTGATAACAATCACAACCTCTTTCTTTTCAGCAGCATTGCTAGGCTCGTCTGTATCTTCCGCAAAGGCAGCTGGTGCTACAAGTGCGGCTGTCATACAAACAAATAGTGCTTGAACTAATGAATGCAGTTTGTTGTTTTTAAGATAAAAATCGGTGTTCTTTTTCATGGTTCCAATTCCTCAATAGATTTAACGGGTTGACACATTAATCTATGGCAGGATTAGGATAAGAATTATGATGAGGTAATACGAATTACTGTAAAGCAGAGCTGTCCCTATATACATCGTAAGAAAGCGCACTCTGACTTATAGCCAGAGTGCGCCCCCCATCTCCACTTACTTATCTAAGGCGTGGAACGTCTTTGCCTGGGCGTGGAGGAGCATCATAGAGTTTGTCGATGAAGAACTCCCGACGGTTCCGAAGCATAACCTTGAACTGATCTTCTGGGTATCCTGCTGCTAGTAGTAAGCGATTTAAGCTGCGGAACATATTGTTAGGCCGCTTATAGCTCTCATAGTTATACTTGAATACGGCACTATCCCCTTCTGGTGAACGAGCCTGGATATAATCATCAAACTCCGTCTCCAGCACTTCTGTCAGGGATAGTATTTCTGACAGAGAAAAGTGCTTGAACTTGATCAGATAGCGGTTTACCAACTGCTTATCATCACGCCCTTTGGATAGGCGCTGGCCTGCATCACCTCGAGCAGTATAGGTAAGTTTTTTACGTAGAACATCACCAAGTGTTGTAGCAAGGTCGCGTGCATTATTACCTACTACTTCAATTATACATATGCCACTGCAACCACGTGGAGCAGGAAATTCCTTAACGGGCACCTCCCATCCACCGAGATAAGCATTTGAATCGATGTCGTAGATATCACCCGTGATTCGCACTTGAGCTGCTGTTCCAAACCTCATATTTTTTTCAGCGGCGCGGATCTTCACAACTACCATGGCTCGAGGGGAAAACGTAGCATCACCACTCTTAATGGCCAAATCAACAAACTGGACAAGCTCAGTCTTAGGGCGTCGATCATGGACTTCCCATCCCAGCTTGCCCGCTATAAACTCTTCATCAAGCACAAGATAATCATAGCGCTGCATCACATCTTGTAGCTCAGTTATCACGCGCCGAAAGATATCGCTGGATCGTTTTATACTATTGGGATCCGAATCCTCAGCCATAACGACAATGGGAATACCGCGACCGCTGGGGGCTGTTGCTGCAGTGGCACACCCAGTTATGCTAACGAGCATAAGGCACAAGGCAACAGATTTGGTTAAATAACTCATTATAATTCTCCTCATGGTGTTAATGTTTGTTGTCTGTATTTATTGCTATGGTTGGTTTTGGTAAATATTTTCTGCTAAATCAAAGTTTTTAGCTTTCCTACCAAGGAAATACCTTTTTGACAAGGTTAGTAGCGCCATCAACCATGTCACCAATAGGATTCAAACCACCTGATTCAGTATTTGATGGTGCATTGGCATCTGGTTCTTTAGTTTCATTTTTGGCGATCTTTATCTGTTCTGGCGTCGTCGAAAGGCTAGCAAAAGATGATTTTTCTTCGATTCGTTTGGCAACTGCAAGACTCTCTTTTCGTTCTTGCTCAATGGCTGCTTCGCCAGTTATCTCAATGATGGCCTTGAGTTCACTGTCGTCTAGAACCTTTTCCATTGATTGCATAGCCTGAATGGTATGCCCCACGTTACTTACAACACTCAAAGTTCTGGATGGCATTTTTTGGAAAAAATCTTTTGTTAATCCTTTATCCTTATGCCGCACTACAAGTGCAATAATTTGCTCTTCTGGTGTAGACTCTATGAACTCCTTTATCACGTAGGAGCCAATCAATGCCTTTGTCTGGTGAAAAATGGCTCCCCGAACATTACCCGCTGCTTTTGCTAATGCTTTCTTGGCATCCGCACCCAGAGGGGACTCCTTTCGATCGGCAATTGCACTGGAAAGCTGTGATGCCCAGCGTTGAATTACTTCAGAGTTGCTCTCAGTATTACCTAACGCTTGCCCTGTAAAGCGTGTTCCAACTTCAGCTTTTTTGATTCTTGCCAGTTCATGAAGATCCTCCTCTTTATAGTCAAGTGCAATCAAAGATGAATGAAGTGAACCTGCAGCCAAAGCTACTGCCAAGTCTATCTCTGCACCTGTTTGCAGCATGCTGCTAATGATGTTCTTGCCACAATATACAGATTTGCTAAAAAAGGCTGCTGTTACCTGGGTTGTTGCCTCTGAAGCTAATATTTCAAGCTTGCCTAGAAAGCCAGTTGAGGCTACCGAATCAGTTGCCTTTTTAGCTGCAAGGCAGAGTTCATCTCGCCCTGCTTCACCAGAATTTCTCACCACCTCATAAAGTGAGTTTGTGTAATTTTCTGCTGCAGCTGCATTTGTCGCCTGTAATAAAGTAGGCAATAGGCAAGCAAGGCCAACAATCTTGGCAGAGCGTGTAATATTCTTTGTGAGCATGTAAATCCCCTTTTAAAGTAAAATCTTATTATGTGGTACCACAAGTTATGGTTGGTTTAGGCGGAATATTTTAAATCTGTCACTCTGCTCTCTAAATTAATGTATCTTCTGTTCGCTCTCGTGGAGCAGACCAGCAAGCTTTTCGGCTACTTTGTTGATACTGGCAAGCATAACTTTTTGAATAGCAGTATTTTGATCGCCGCCATTTGTTTTAGCACGATCAGGACTTGCTGCAAGTATCTTTCCATCAGAAATACGATAAAGACGGACTGTAGTATCTACAGCGGCTATATATAGCATCTGACTGGGATCTCGCCCCTCTCGCTTAACCGCTACTTCACCAATAGCAATCCAACCGCCATTACCCAATGCCTGTACATCAAGGATGTTATTATGCTGCGCCCAACGGGTACGATCTAATACTGTTTGTACAGCACCTTCATAGGCTTCAAATGCTGTGCAATCTGTGACAGTTTCTCCATCAATTGCACAGGTTTTACCAAATCTTTGAAGGGAGAAGTCCTCAAGTAGCACGGTCAGATTAACATTCCGAAAACCATATTTCTGAAATTCCTCCTCAAATGCTGCAATAGCGGCTAATGGATTAAAATGTGCTGACTGGCCAACGGGCTTGCCATCCACCATAAAGCGAATGACGCTACCAACAACCAATGATTTACCTTTACGAATTCGATTCTCTTCATATTTGCGTAACGCATCTTTAACTTTATGTTCACTAATTCGTACTTTTACAATTGACTCACATGTTCCATTCCCCAAATCTATTGGGCCTTTCAGGAATTTACTACCTTTGACACAGCATGTATGAGCCTGATCTGCAACAGCATCTGTCTTATGGCTATGCCCTCCATTTAAATTTTCTGCCATTTTTCGTACTCCATCACGCTCAACAAACGCTATAGCATCTCCCCCACACGCTTGTAACCCATTATTCATATTACCTTTTACTGTTAAGGTATAAGGGATTGATTCTGCAAGTGCTGAAGTGCCCATTCCAATGAGTACAGCAAATGCAAGCATAGACATCTGTACTGTTAGCTTTGCATACGTTAGCACCACAGCAGTTTTGAGGTGATAGCGTAAGGGGGTGCTTCGCTGTTCAATGTTCATTTATAACTCTCCAAAGCATTCCAAATACTCATGATCTTAAAGGCGCGTTCTACATCTGGTGGGTTAGGTAACTCTCCAATAACCCGGAGTTCCTGGTTTGCATTATTACCATTGTTAAAGGAATTACCAACTTGCCGCAATAAAACCTTGTCACTATCAAAGGGGTCAGTTGTATAATGGCAAAATCTTAGAGATGCAATGTGAGATCGGTGGAATAACTTTTTCGTGCCTTTTACCTCATTATCATCATGGCCTACACCATTTAGTATACCTGCAACTTTTTTATCTGCGGAGCGATCTGAGACATTGATCTTGATGGTATCTTCTATGACATCAATACCACGTGAGAGACCAAGAGTTACAGCTGTGTGTTCTCCGGCTAACCCACCCCATGCTGCCCAGCGTAATGGTGGCAACATAATATCCCCCTGGCGACCGAGCACTTCTGTGGATTTGTGTGCAATTAGACTGGCAAGTTGTGTACAGCTAGCACTGTTAAGCTGACAGGGAGTAGATATACGGCAACTTAGATCAGTTTTAGCAGATTGAAAATTAAATAGATCCCGTGCAACTTTATCATCTATAATCACGCTAGTTACCATGCTTCGGTCACTCAACTCATCAATGGCTTCCAGTCCACGCACTTGTGCAAGTTGATGTAGGTCTTCAATAGCTGCCACAGCAGCCTTTTCATATGCGATGGCAAACTTTGCTGTGAGTTCTCCAGGATCCAAGGTCTGCTTCGTGCGGCGCTCCTCAATCTCGCGGAGTGCAGTGGTTGATAAGATCACACGAGAACCACCCAGATCACCACCTAACTCCACAAGCATTGCACTGGCTCCTGATATGAAATGGTGTCCATACTGCTTGAATTCACGTGACCGGTAAGGAACCACTGCATGTAACTCTAATCCAGCAGTGACAATGAGTACATAAACTCGTGAAAAGTATTTTTCAATATCCTCAAATTTGACCCATTGATGTTTTTTACCGGTTCGATCTGAAAGAATGTTCAGAACATCATCATTTGATACTGCTACAGGATAATTGGATATCGGTAGGTCGGCACTGCGAATTGCTTTAATTGCAGCCCTCTCCAAACGACCACGAAGTTCTTGGTGCTGGTAATTTTTTGCTTTCCAAATCTTGGTGAACTCTGGTTGAGCTTTGCCATGTAGGAGTCCAAAGCCACCATAAAGAATAAGCCGCTCTTTCGCTGTGGAGTCCGGCACCTTGTAGTTGTGCAACCCTCTCTCGTCACTGGTATATGCTGCTCCCCCCTTTGAAGTTGTGTTACACCCGGTTACACTGATCAAAATAGCGCTTGCAGCGATAAAACTAATAATGAATTTCAGCATAGCATTCTGATTCCTTGTTATTTCATATGGGTAGATCAAACTTTAAATTTATTCCCTGATAACTGGTATGGCAGGTTTAGCTCATGCACCCATAATTTTTTTGGTCTATGCCTGCCCACTCAATATCGCATAGTTGAAAATGAGGTAAATCACCCCTCGACCTCTCTATTTAGAGGTGCATGATGACAACAGGGCAGTACATGGTGGAGACACAAAAAGGGGGCTAATGTCTGCTCTTGCCAGCCTTGCCTTCATCCGCCTCAGAGCCGAGCAGGATGGCCATCCAGCGGGTCTCCTCACTGCTGTCCAGTGCTATCTTGAGGGTCATGGTCAGTGGCACCGAGAGGAACATCCCCACCGGGCCAAGCACCCAGCCCCAAAAGACCAGTGAGAGAAAGACCACCAGGGTTGACAGCCCCAGGCCGCGCCCCATGAAGCGGGGTTCGATGACATTACCCACCAGGCTGTTCACCACCAGATAGCCTAGACCAGACCAGAGCGCCGCACCGGGGCCAAGCTGTACCAGTGCCAGCAGCAGTGCCGGGATGGCTGCAATAATGGAACCGATATTGGGTACATAGTTGAGCAGAAAGGCCAGTGTGCCCCACAGCACGGGGTAGTCGACACCGATCACCCAGAGCCAGATGGCAACCACGATGCCCGTCAACAGGCTGGTGCCGGTCTTGATGGCCATGTAGTGTTTGATGTTGTCGGTAAACCGCTCGAGCTGGCTGAAGGAGTGCTCTGGATCATCGAAGATCCGATGCAGCTTGGCCGGAAAACTGGAGGCCTCCAGCAGGATAAAGATGACGGTAAGCAGGATCAGAAAGGCGTTGGTGAGCAGCCCACCAAGGGTATTCAGCCCTTGCGCCGCCATCTTCATCGCCTTGGCCGGATCGAGCAGGCTATTGACCACCTCGCGGGAGACCTCGATGCCCATCCCGGCCAGCCAGCTCAGGAGCCCCCCCATCTGTACCTCAAGCTTTGCCTGATAGCTGGGCAGCTGTGCCGAGAAGTCATCCACTGCACTGCCCACCAGCGCCCCCATCAGCATGCCGATACCCACCACGCCACCGATGACCAGCGTCAGCGCCACCCCTTTCGGGATGTGTCGGTGTTGCAGAAAGACCAGCGGCGGCATGGCAATGATGGCGATAAAGGCCGAGAGCAGAAAAGGCACCAGCAAGGTTTGTGCCTCGCGCAGACCGGCAACCAGGATCACAAAGGCGGCTGCGGTGACCATAAAGGTGGCCGAGGAGGGAAATTTTTGCGGGTGGTGCATCAGCGGTAACCTATTGACCCGGTGGTACAACTCGCATCTTGGGCTGAACGATAAAAGCCGGGATATCGCTGATCAGATACCAGCGTTTGGCTTTTTTATCATACTCCCATAGCTGGTGGTCGGTAAGTCTCTTCTCCTGCTGCCGATTCTTTTCAACATAGCTGACAAATGCCACCTGTGTCGCTGTGTCGCTCTTTGGGTTACTGACCGCAGGCTCCAGCACCTCGTAATGGGTCACCTTGATATTCTCCAGCCCCTGGGGGATCTCGATCTCTTTGAGCCGCTCAGGTCGCATCAGGCTGTAGGCCTGGTGGATATAGCTCCAGCGTATTGCGGTTTCATACGCATGCAGTACCTTATCAAGCGATACCTGCCGGGCTTTGGTCTCAATGGTTTGGCAGCCCGCAAGCAATACGGCCACTAAAAGCAGGGGGAGATGACGGGCAGAAAAGCTTGGCATTGTGTTTCCCGGTTACGCGGCGGAATGTGGCTCATGTTATGGCACCCATGCGAGGTGGCGTCAAGCCGCAGGGTTTTGCCCGGCAATCGCTATTTGACCACAGAAGCGCCCTGCATCCTGCTATCATGTCTCTCTTTATCAGATCCAAAATTCAGAAGCGGCGCCAGAACCATGAGTGATGACCAGGAACCCGTAGTTGATATTCAGATCGGAAACAGCCGCATCACGCTGTTGGGCACCGCCCATGTTTCGCACGCCAGTGCAGAGAAGGTCAAGCAGCTGCTGGCCACGGATGAATATGATGCGGTGGCTGTCGAGCTGTGTCCCAGCCGCTTCAATTCGCTGATTGATCCTGACTCACTCGCCCGCATGGACCTGTTCCGGGTAATGCGCGAGAAGAAGGTGCTGATGGTGATCGCCAGTCTGGCGCTGGGTGCCTTTCAGCAGCGCATGGCAGACCAGCTTGGCATTGAACCGGGCGCGGAGCAGCGCGAGGCGATCAAGGCAGCGCAGGATAACCACCGTCCGATACTGCTGATCGACCGGGAGATCGGCATCACCCTCAAGCGGGTCTCACACAATGTCCCCTGGTGGCAGCGCTTTGCACTCTTTAGCGGACTGATTGCCAGCATCATCTCCCAGGAAAAGGTCTCTGAGGAGGAGATCGAGCGCCTCAAAGAGGGGGACATCCTGGAGACCACCTTTGCCCAGTTTGCCGATGAGCAGGAGGCGCTCTATCTGCCACTGATTGATGAGCGTGACCAGTATATGGCCGCACGGCTATTGGAAGAGGTGCTGCGTGATGGGCATGAGAATGTGCTGGCAGTCGTTGGTGCAGGGCATCTCAAAGGGATTCAAAGCTATCTGGAGGCCGGGATTGCCCACCCCGCAGAGGCGATCGAGAAGCTGGAGCAGATGCCCACACCAAGCCGTTGGCCAAAGCTGATCCCCTGGTTTATCGTGGCGCTGATCCTGGTCGGCTTCGGCATCGGTTTTTCACGCAGTCCAGAGCTGGGCTGGCAGCTTGTCTCTGACTGGGTGCTGATCAACGGCGGCCTCTCGGCGCTGGGCGCGCTGATTGCTGCGGCGCACCCGTTGACGGTGCTGACCGCCTTTCTGGCTGCGCCACTCACCTCGCTCAACCCCACCATTGGTGCCGGCATGGTTACCGCAGCCGCCGAGATCTACCTGCGCAAACCCGAGGTGGGGGACTTTACCCGGCTGCGCAAGGATACCGTGCATATCACAGGATGGTGGAAGAACCGGGTCTCGCGTGTGCTGCTGGTCTTTGTCCTCAGCACTCTAGGCTCGGCTATTGGCACCTATGTGGCAGGGTTCCGCATCTTTGGGCGGTTGGCAGGATAGCGCTCTGGATATGCGCAATCGCCTCTTTCAGGTGCTGAAAGCGGTGGTCACCCCCTTCAAAGATCAGCAGCTCCCCGGTGTCGCGATAGAGATCCGCCGCCACCCGATAGTCAATCGTCTCATCACCCCTGTCCATAAATAGCGTGGTCGGCGAACCATCCTGCACATTGTCGATCTCATAGTCGCGGGTCTGCTGGATATCCTCTGCGGTTAGCCAGTAGCGCTCGCCAGTCACGAAATTCTGATGCTCCCCTTCGCGTTGCTGCAACAGCTCCCAGGGTTTGAGTGCCGGGTTGATCATCATCAGATGGTGAATCGGGAACTGGCGCGCCAGATACTGGCCATAAAACCCGCCCATCGAGCTGCCGATGATCATCAGCCTTGGTGTCTGGTCGATCAGCTTTCGGATCAGCTGGCTCAGCTGCGCCACCGCCTGCCGGGGTCGATGTGCCGGATAGGTGGGGCTGACAACCGGCACAGGTGCCAGCGACTCACGCAGGGCAGTGGCCTTGCCTGCGGTGCCTGCGCTGTTGAGCCCGTGGAGGTAGAGAATCATCTATAGTGATCGGAAATCAAACAGCGCACTGTCTGCCAGATGTGACGGTGCAATATTCTGCATGGCGCGGAAGATGGACTCGGTACGGCCGGGGTACTCCCTCTCCCACTCCAGCAGCATCTGTTTGATATTTTGCCGTTGCAGGTTCTCCTGCGTACCGCAGAGATTGCAGGGGATCAGTGGAAACTCACGCCGGTTGGCATAGCGGATGATCTCGTTCTCACGGCAGTAGGCCAGCGGGCGAATCACCACCAGCTCACCATCATCCGTGCGCAGCTTGGGGGGCATCCCCTTCAGCTTGCCACCAAAGAACATATTCAGAAACAATGTCTGTACCATATCATCCCGGTGGTGCCCCAGCGCCACCTTGTTGGCTCCCAGCTCTTTGGCCACGCGGTAGATCACCCCACGGCGCAGACGGGAGCACATCGAACAGGTGGTCTTCCCCTCCGGCACCTTCTCTTTGACAATCGAGTAGGTATCCTCTTCGATGATGTGATACTCGATGCCCAGCATACTGAGATAACCCGGCAACACCTGCTCAGGAAAGAGCGGCTGTTTCTGATCCAGGTTCATGGCAATGATGCGGAAATCAATCGGTGCGCGCTTCTGCAGATTGAGCAGAATATCCAGCATGGTGTAGGAGTCTTTGCCGCCACTGAGGCAGACCAGTACCGTATCGCCCTCTTCGATCATGTTGAAGTCACCAATGGCCTTGCCGACCTGGCGTTCCAGCCGTTTTTTCAGGCGATTGAAGTTGGTCGAGGTTCTCTCTGTCGCTGTTTCAGGCTGCTGCATTATTGATCCAAAATTAGCTATCGGGTTGGGGCACTATTTTACAACGGGAAGCGCGGCGGGATGGTACTGTTTTTACACCTTTGCCTGCGAGCATGGGGTCGAGCATGGGGTCGAGCATGGGGTCGGTCCGAGCATGGGGTCCCGAGCATGGGGTCGGTCCCGAGCATGGGGTCATATATGGTTCGCCCCGCAATGCAAGGAAAAAGTTCGTTTGTGACAAAAAGAATATTGCTCCCATATATCCGGCCTTTAAATGAGGTACTTTATGACCTCTGGCCCTGATGGAATCCGCGC
>JAKISI010000037.1 GCA_021648685.1 Candidatus Polarisedimenticolaceae bacterium | reverse complement strand
CCCACTACCGCCAACGGCAGCCATGGGCGGTGGGCGCGTGAGGGTTTCTCCTCATAATCACCCTCATGGCCCCTCTTCCGGCTTTTTGTCAAAGCCAGTGTAGCCAGCATCAGCACCGTGGAGATCCCCGCACCCACTGCGGCCTCAGTAAATGCCACATCTGGCGCATCCATTACAACAAACAGCCCCGCAGACAGAAGGCTGAAGATCCCATACAGCATGATGATGGAAAACAGGTTTGTCATGCGCAAAATGGCCACTGAGGTGATCGCCAGAAAGGCCAGCAAGGTGACATTGATAAGAATGTCGATCATGGTCTGACCCCACGACCATCCATATCCAGCGTTGGCTTCAGACCGCTGTGCAACGCCGCATTTGCCAATGCGTGTGAGGCAGTTGGGGTGGTAAAAAAGAGAAACACAAAAATCAGTGCCAGCTTGAAAGCTGCGAGGGTGAAGCCCGCTTGCAACCCAAGGCCAAATAAAATCAACATGGCGCAGAGGGTATCGGTTATTCCTGCGGCATGCAGGCGGCTATAAAAGTCTGGAAAGCGGTGAATACCAATGCCGCCAACAATACCCAGCAGACCACCGGCAAAGAGGCAAACCCAGCTAAGAATGTCGATTATCATTCTGCTTCTCTCCTGTTCTCTTCCGAGGAGTGAAAATTTTTCTGGGTGACCAGCTTCAGCGCCGCTACAACACCTATAAAATTGATCAGCGCGTAGACCAGCGCAATATCCAGCAGATCCGTGCTGCCTGACAAGAATGCCAAAACCGCAATCAGCAGCACGGTTTTGGTGCCAAACATATTGACCGCAGCAATCCGGTCATAGGTCGTAGGCCCCGTAAGAGCTCGCGCAAGCGCCAACCCCATGGTGATAAGAATCGCCACTGAGACTGCAATAAACATTATTCGACAAGAACCCGGTTAGAAACTTCTCTGGCCATGCTTCCCGTAGCAAGCTCTTGAGCTGCCTCTTCGGTTAGCGCGTGAATCGTTATGGTATCCTGAGACAGCTCAATACTTACCGTACCTGGCGTCAGGGTAATGGCATTGGCATAGATTACGCGCCCCAGGTCAGATGCCTGCTGCACGGGGATATCTAGCAGCTGTGGGCTGATGGTGCTGCCCTGCCACTGAAGAATCCGTTTAACAACATCAATATTCGCCTTTATGATCTCTTTAAAGATATAAAGAAAAAAAGCCGGGAGCTGTGATGAGAGGTGCAGGGGGTAGCTTTCATGATCAATAACATTCATCCGCTTTGACAGGAAAACCGCCAGCGCGACAGATGCCACCCCAAACCCAAGTAACAGGGGGGTAAGATGCCCTGACAGAAAGACCCAGAACAGAAACAGTAGTGCGGCAAAGCTGTAAGATTTCATCTTGAGAATACCGTGCATCCAGTTCAGCAGAGAAAAAGGCCAGCCGGTTTATACCATGCAGGCGGATAAACTTCCCGGCCATAATCAATATTTATGGCAGTGCGTCATAGCTGGCGGCATAACTTATCAGATCACTTGACTCAGTACCAGTAGAAGCCAGGGTGCCTGTGGAAACTCCAATTTCAAAGAAGATAATGAAGCGAAGGTGGAGGGAGCAGAGCAGGAGGTTATTTCATCTAAGCAGACCGGACACCCTGTTCCACCTCATCACCAATCACTTCCAATATGGAGCTGCGGATGCCGTCAGCATCCAGGCCGCACCGCTGTAGCTGCTCTGCGGGCAGTGCATGCTCAATATAGTAGTCCGGCAGCCCCAGATTGATGATGGGGATCACCTTGTGATTCTGAGCCAACAGCTCATTGACTGCGGAGCCTGCACCACCTTGAATCATATTCTCTTCCACCGTAACCAGCAGCTCATGCTGCTCTGCCAGCTGCAGGATAAGCGCCTCATCCAGTGGTTTTACAAAGCGCATATTGGCAACCGTGAGATCCAGCTCCTCACCGACCTTCAGCGCAGGGGGCAGCATACTGCCAAATGCAAGTATCGCAACCCGCTGACCCTGCCGACGCAGCTCCCCTTTGCCCAAAGGAAGGGTTACGCATGGCTCTTTAGTCGCCACACCAGCACCACTGCCACGGGGATAGCGAACCATAGCCGGGCCTTCATGTTCGTAGGCGGTCTGTAGCATCTGATGGCACTCGTTTTCATCAGATGGTGCCAGAATAACCATATTGGGCAGGGTGCGGACATAGCTTAGATCGAAGCTGCCAGCGTGTGTAGCACCATCCGGGCCTACCAGTCCAGCACGGTCGACCGCCAGCGTCACATCCAGATTTTGCAGTGAAATATCATGCGCCAACTGATCATAACCACGCTGCAGAAAGGTGGAGTAGATGGCTACAACAGGTTTCAGCCCTTCACAGGCCATGCCAGCCGCAAAGGTCATGGCATGCTGCTCGGCAATACCGACATCAAAAAAACGCTCCGGAAACCGCTGCGCGAAGCTGACCATGCCAGAGCCCTCGCACATGGCTGGGGTGACGGCAACCAGCCGGTCATCTTTTTCAGCGGTTTCACACAACCAGCTGCCAAAGACCTGGGTATAGGTCTGACCCTCTTTTTTCTTCGCCATCTCTCCGGTGGAGGGGTTGAATGGGGTGACACCGTGGTAGACGCAGGGATCCTCTTCTGCCGGCTCATAGCCCTGGCCTTTTTTTGTAACAACATGCAACAGACGCGGGCCACTCATCGCCTTCATATTACGTAGCGTAGTGACCAGCGTGGGCAGATCATGGCCGTCAATGGGGCCAATGTAGTTAAACCCCAGCTCTTCAAACAGGGTGGAGGGCATCACCATCCCCTTCATGTGCTCCTCCGCACGCTCCATGAGCTCAGTGATGCCAGGCATGTGTCTGAGGGCATTTATGCCACCTTCGCGTACCCGGGTGTAAAATTTCCCTGACAGCAGCCGCGCCAGGTGGTTGCTGACTGCGCCCACAGGCTTGGAGATGGACATTTCGTTGTCATTGAGGATGACCAGCAGATTGAGATCCAGCGCTCCCGCATGGTTCATCGCTTCAAAGGCCATGCCGCCACCCATGGCTCCATCACCAATCACAGCGATGATCTGCCGCTCATCACCTTTCTGCTTCGCGGCAGCGGCCATGCCCAGTCCAGCGCTAATGGATGTGCTTGAGTGGCCTGCCCCAAAGGCATCATGCAGACTTTCGCAACGGCGGGGAAAACCGGATATCCCGTTCTTTTGGCGCAGCGTATGCATCCTGTCCCGCCGCCCAGTCAAAATCTTGTGTGGATAGGCCTGGTGCCCGACATCCCACACAAATCGATCCTCCGGAGTATTGAAGACGTGGTGCATGGCAATCGTAAGATCCACCACCCCCAGCCCGGCTGCCAAATGCCCGCCCGTTTGGGATATTGTCTCCACCAGAAAGCGGCGCAGCTCATCAGCAAGCTGAGCAAGCATGGCTTCATCAAGCTGCTGTACATCAGCTGGTGTATTGACCTGCGCGAGCAGCGGATAGTCTGTCAAAGGTGTGGCTGTATCGGTTTCGTTGCAACGAGACATCGGAAATCAAATCACATTTGGCCAAGCGAAACGCCGCAGTCTACCCCATTTAAACCACTTTTGCGCCACCTAAACATGAGAAGAAGGGCTCTTTTTCTGGCTAACTCAATCCGGACAGTGCAGATAAATTATCACTCAGCACGAAATCATGGAAAGCCTGGGCGGCAGGAGAGAGCCGTTTGCCACGGGGATAGACGATATGCCAGGTGCGCATGATAGGGAACTCCTCCACATCCAACACCTGCAATCGGCCCGTCTCAACCTCAAGCTCAATGGTGTGCTTAGAGACAACAGCCAGCCCCATGCCCGCGCGAACCGCCTGTTTGATAGCCGTATTCTGGCTCATCGCCATGCCTGTCTTATAACGTATTTTTCTGTCTTGAAAGAAACGTTCCATGGCCAGACGTGTACCGGAACCAGGCTCACGGATGAGGAAGGTCTCTTTAGCCAACCGCTGCAGTGAAATCTGCTGCTCTTTAGCCAGCGGATGGTCTGGCGGAGCAATAACAACAAGGGGATTTTCCATAAATGGCGTGGCTTCCAGATCCATCTTGGCCGGTGGCTGGCCCATAAGAATGATGTCCCTTTCGTTGCCCAGCAACCTCTTTTTCAGCATCTCCCTATTGGTAACCTCCAGCGTGAGGTCAATATCAGGGTACTGATGACTGAAGGCCGCCAGCAATTTAGGTGCAAAATAGTTGATGGTACTGGCCACAGCAATATCCAGGCGCCCACAGCTAAGCCCCTGCATGGCCTCCAGTACATCTTCCATCTCCTTGATTTGCTGAAAGGTGGCATGGCTGTAGTGTTGCACCTCTCTGCCTGCCTGGGTGAGGTGGATCTTCTTACCAATCTGTTCAAATAGCGACATGCCGATATGCCCCTCCAGCTGTTTAACCTGGATGGAAACCGCAGGCTGACTGAGAAACAGCTCTTCCGCAGCACGCGTATAGCTTGAGTGTTTGGCTACGGAGGTAAATACCTTCAGTTGTCGGAGGGTGAACTTCATTTTATGATTAATTATTATATATGGTAATTATTGATATATTTTAGTTTCATTTATATCAGCGTTTCGTTATATTGCTTCCCGTGAACGCAAATAGTGGATTGAACAGATCCACTATTTGCCGTTTCCCCCGCATGAAGTAATCCTCCTTAATTTACTTCAGCTTTTTTGGGACTCCATCCTCCGGAGTCCCTTTTTTTGCCCAACTTTTAGCCAGGGATCCTTTCTTAAGCAGCTAAAAATAGTAAGTAATTGCGGGTTGAATAGCAACGTAAATCGCTTTTCTGAAAAGCGGCTCAGCTTATGTTATAGTAATGGGCTTTAAATAATTCAGGTGGCGCAAATCTATAGCACCATCTCCCATCGTAACTATCTCTCCACCTTAAATCAGTTACAGAGACCAACCCAAACGGGTTGCTTTGGGTCTTTAATATCCAGGAGTTCTATCCGTATGTCATTTGATTCACTCGGCCTGTCAGCCGAACTATGCCGTGCCGTGGCCGAGCAGGGCTATACCGAGCCAACACCGGTTCAACGCCAGGCCATCCCTACCATCCTTGAAGGGAAAGATGTGATGGCAGGAGCCCAGACCGGCACAGGAAAAACCGCCGGATTTACCCTGCCGCTGCTGCAACGCTTGAGCGAGCGGCAGATAAACGGCCGCCGCCCGGTGCGCGCCCTTGTACTGACCCCAACCCGTGAGCTTGCAGCACAAGTGGGCGCAAGCGTCAGCGACTACGGTCAGCACCTGCCTCTGCGCTCCGCCGTGATTTTTGGCGGTGTGAAGATCAACCCCCAAATCGAAAAGCTCCGCCACGGTGTCGATATTCTGGTGGCAACACCAGGGCGGCTGCTGGATCACCTCTCCCAAAAGACCGTGGATCTCTCCAAGATTGAGATCCTGGTACTGGATGAGGCAGATCGCATGCTGGATATGGGCTTCATCCGCGATATCCGCAAGATATTGGCACTGCTGCCAAAGAACCGCCAAAACCTGCTCTTCTCTGCCACATTCTCCGGCGATATCAAAAAGCTGGCCGATAGCCTGCTGAACAAGCCGGTGCATATTGAGGTAGCGCGACGCAACATGACAGCTGACAGCATCGACCAGACGGTTCACCCCGTAGATCGAAAGCGCAAACGTGAACTGCTCTCATTTCTGATCGGCTCCCAGGATTGGAGACAGGTTCTGGTATTTACCCGCACCAAGCATGGCGCCAACAAACTGGCGCAGCAGCTGGAACGCGACGGCCTGAGCGCAGCCGCTATCCATGGCAACAAAAGCCAGGGGGCACGCACACGAGCTCTGGCAAATTTCAAACAGGGTGAAGTACGGATACTGGTAGCTACCGATATTGCAGCGCGTGGGCTGGATATTGACCAGTTGCCCCACGTCGTCAATTTTGAGCTGCCCAATATGCCTGAGGATTACATCCACCGCATCGGCCGCACCGGCCGCGCCGGTAACGAAGGCGAGGCCATCTCACTGGTCTGTGTCGATGAACTCAAGCTGTTGCGGGATATTGAGCGGCTGATCAAACGAGAGATACCCAAGGTTACCGTGCCAGGCTATGAACCTGACCCGACCATCCAGGCTGAACCCATTGGTAGCAAGCGACAAGGGGGCAACTCGCGCCATGACAGGGGACGACGCGCGCACGGGAATAGCGCCAACACCTCACATGCACAGCGCAAGCCAAGCCGCAAACCCTCAGGAGCCAAAGGGGCAGCAGCCAGCAGCGCTGGCAACAACCCAAAAGAGGGCACGGGAAGAAAAGGCAAGCCCCAGGCCGCTGCCCATCAACGGCGCACGGCTTCCAGCCAAAGAAACGAGCGGCCATCTCTCTTAGGCGGAAAAAGATAGACTTTCCGCCCGATAGTGATTTCCACCGCCAGAATTTTTGACTATAATGCCGGGTTTTGCTAAGCCACAAGCATCTGACTAATTTTATATCACCCAAGCCGCAGGCCACCCGCCTTCGCGTCTGTCAGGTTGAAATGAGTGAGATCTGTGTGAATGGGAGCTAACCTGTCCTCTCAAGAGCACTCAAGGATGGCTGCCAGATTTTTTTGCCTAACACTTTAGAGTACAACTATGACAGATCTATCCCACTACCGAAATATCGGCATCTTCGCTCATGTGGATGCAGGTAAAACCACCACCACCGAGCGAATCCTGAAACTAACCGGTAAGATTCACAAGATCGGTGAGGTGCATGATGGCGCTGCCACCACCGACTTCATGGATCAGGAGCAGGAGCGCGGCATCACCATTCAGTCTGCTGCAACCTCTTGCGAGTGGGATGGCCACCGTCTGAATATTATTGACACCCCAGGGCACGTTGACTTCACCATCGAAGTCTACCGCTCCCTGAAAGTGCTGGATGGTGGTGTTGGCGTATTCTGCGGCTCCGGCGGTGTAGAGCCTCAGTCAGAGACCAACTGGCGCTATGCCAACGAGTCCGAGGTTGCCCGCATCATCTTCGTCAACAAGCTGGATCGCCTGGGTGCAGATTTCTACCGCGTTACCAAACAGGTGGCAGATGTGCTGGGCGCCAACCCGCTGGTCATGACCCTGCCCATCGGCACCGAGGATGATTTTGTCGGTGTTGTCGACCTGCTCACCCGCAAGGCCTGGGTATGGGATGACTCCGGTGACCCCCTGAAGTATGAGATCCAGGATGTGCCTGCCGACATGGTAGACGATGTTGAGACCTGGCGTGAACAGCTGGTCGAGACCGCTCTTGAGCAAGACGATGAGGCTATGGGGAAATATCTGGACGGCGAAGAGCCGAATCTGGACACTCTCAAGGCCTGCATCCGCAAAGGCACCATTGCATTGGACATCTTCCCCACCTACTGCGGCTCCGCCTTCAAAAACAAAGGCGTGCAGCTGGTGCTGAATGCAGTTGTTGATTACCTGCCCTCTCCAACCGAGGTCAAGCCTCAGCCTGAGGTTGACCCCGAAGGCAACGAGACTGGCGAATTTGCAATCGTCGACCCGGACAAGCCACTGCGTGCACTGGCCTTCAAAATCATGGATGACCGCTACGGCGCACTGACCTTTATCCGCATCTACTCCGGCTCACTGGGCAAGGGCACCACCGTACTCAACAGTTTTACCGGCAAAACCGAGCGCATTGGGCGTATCGTCGAGATGCATGCTGATGAGCGTATCGAGCTAAACTCAGCACAGGCTGGCGACATCGTTGCCGTGCTGGGCATGAAAAATGTTCGCACCGGCCACACCCTGTGCGACCCCAAGCACCCGGCAACCCTGGAGCCTATGGTCTTCCCTGATCCCGTAATCTCTGTCGCCATCTCGCCAAAGGACAAAGGCGGCTCCGAGAAGATGGGCGTTGCACTCAACAAGATGGTGCAAGAGGACCCCTCATTCCGTGTTGAAACCGATGAAGAGAGCGGCGAAACCATCCTTAAGGGTATGGGCGAACTGCACCTCGACATCAAGATTGACATCCTCAAACGCACCCACGGCGTTGAAGTCGAGGTCGGCAAGCCACAGGTGGCCTACCGTGAAACCATCACCAAGCGGGTGGAAGACAGCTACACCCACAAGAAACAGTCTGGTGGTTCCGGCCAGTTTGGCAAGATTGACTACATCATCGAGCCAGGCGAGACCGGCAGCGGCTATGTATTTGAATCTGTCGTTACCGGCGGCAACGTGCCCAGAGAGTTCTGGCCAGCTGTAGAGAAGGGCTTCAAAAAGAGCCTGGAGCAAGGCGTGCTGGCAGGCTTCCCCTGTCTTGACTTAAAAGTCACCCTGACAGATGGCTCCTACCATGCCGTTGACTCCTCTGCGATCGCCTTTGAGATCGCCGCTAAAGGTGCCTATCGTCAGACCATTCCAAAGGCCGGCCCGCAGCTGATCGAACCCATCATGAAGGTGGATGTATTTACCCCTGAAGATCACGTCGGTGATGTGATTGGCGACCTCAACCGGCGCCGTGGCATGATTAAATCCCAGGAGGCCGGCATAACCTCTGTGCGCATCAAGGCCGATGTGCCACTGAGCGAGATGTTTGGCTACATCGGTGACCTGCGCACCATGACCTCAGGCCGTGGACAGTTCTCCATGGAGTTCTCACACTACCTGCCATGTCCGAAGAATGTGGCCGAAGAGGTGATTAAAGAGGTTCAAGAGCGTAACGAAAAGAAGTAGAGAGTCATAAAAATAGCCGGGCAGCAGTGCTGTCCGGCTATCTCTTTAATTACGAGGTACCTGCAAACCCCTTATTTTACCAGCTTGAGGCCGGGGCGATCATGAGAGGATTTTGGCGGGGTGGGTTCATCAACTGAACCATCGCTGCCACCTCCAGGCTCATCAGGAAACAGCATGCCCCGCCCATCCTCCTTGGCATAGATACCCAGCACGGCCTGCGGAGGAATCCGCACTGCCCTTGGCGCACCGTCAAAACGCGCACTGAAAGAGATCAACTCATTTCCAAGCTGAAGATCCTTGACCGCACCGGGGTTGATATTGAGCACAATACGCCCGTCCTTTATATGCCGCTCCGGCACAACCACCCCTTTGCCCGTTGCATCAACTAGCAGATAGGGTGTGAGACCAGAATCCACCAGCCACTCAAACAGCGCACGAACCAGATAGGGGCGATTGGAGATCAGAGTCGCATCTCCTGCTCGGCTTCAGACAGACTCGCTTTAAATGCCTCCCGATCGAACATGCGCTGTGCGTAATCGAGCACGGATTGGGCCTGGGCAGGCAGCTCAATGCCAAATTCAGGCAGACGCCATAACAGTGGGGCGATACTGCAGTCTGACAGCATCAGGTCGTCGCTCATAAAAAAGGGTTTTGCAGTAAAGATGGGGGCGGCGGCAATCAGGCTCTCTTTCAGCTCTTTACGTGCAGCTGTTGCCTTTGCCCCGCCAACCAGTATCCGGTTCATTTTGGCATACCAATCACTGTCCACCCGATGCATATAGAGGCGCGCAGAAGCACGCGAGACAGGGTCTACCGGCAACAGGGGTGGATGAGGAAAGCGTTCATCAAGGTACTCCATGATGATGCGTGACTCATACAGCGTCAGATCACGATCAACCAGGGTTGGCAGGGAGCCATAGGGGTTGAGATCCATAACATCATCAGACAGATTCAACGGGTCGACATCAATAATATCAACCGCGATATTTTTTTCTGCAAGTACCACCCGAACACGATGACTGTATGCACTCACAGGATCTGAGTAGAGAGTCATTACGGGACGTTTGTTAGAAACTACGGCCATTTAAGCCACTCCAGCGTGTCTCAAATTAGAAACCCAACAGGGTTTCTAAAAATAAAAAAGGGGCGCTCAGTATACATGAAAACTGAGCACCCCTGTTTTTTTACTGCTGTATTTTGCTTAGTGGATATCCTTCCAGTACTCCTTCTTCAGCAGGTAAGACAATACAAACAGAACCAGCAGGAAGAGGATGACCTTCACGCCCAGAGCCTTACGCTCCATCTGGGAAGGATCGCCCAGGTAGGTCATGAAGTTAACCAGATCACGCATGGCCGCATCATACTCTTCGGGTGTCATGCTACCAGCCTTGACCAGCTCAAACTTCTCAAACTTCATCCGGCCATTCTCACTCTTTTTAAAGCGGGCCTCCTGCCAACCCTGTAGCTCCCACAATGCATGCGGCATGCCCACGTCAGGGAAGACGGTATTGTTGATGCCCATGGGCTTGGAGTCATCCAGATAGAAGCTGCGCATATAGGTGTAAACCCAATCCGGCCCACGCGAGCGTGTGGTAAGGCTCAGGTCTGGAGGCGTCACACCAAAGAAGACATTGGCATCTTCATCCGTCATCGCGATATCCATGGTTGAGCCGATTTTGTCCGCAGTAAACATCAGATTCTGCTTAACATCTTCAAATGTCAGACCCAGGTCATTAGCCGTGCGTTCAAAACGCTGGTATTTGGCGGAGTGGCAGCTCAGACAGTAGTTGACAAAATATTTAAAGCCACGCTGTAGTGACTCTCTGTCACTCAGGTCAACATCTGCGTCATCCAGGGGAACAGGGCTGGCTGCCCCCATGCTGAGCATAGGCGTCGCAAATAACATCAATGCAATGATCAGCTTTTTCATTAGGTTAACCTCTCAGGAACAGGCTTCGTTGAATCAATTTTGCTGTACCAGGGCATCAGCAAGAAGTAGGCGAAATAGAGCACAGTACAGACCTGCGCCAATAGCGTTAAAGTCGGGGTTGATGGCAAAACACCCAAAACACCCAGAATAATGAATACTATGACGAACATGCCTAGTGCTGTCTTCTGGATAGGGCCTTTGTAGCGCATTGACTTAACAGGGCTTCTATCCAACCAGGGCAGGAAGAAGAAGCAGACAATCGCTGCACCCATGGCCAACACGCCAGGAAAGGATGATCCCATTATGGAAGGAACCGCACGCAAGATGGCATAGTAGGGTGTGAAGTACCAGACTGGCGCAATGTGATCCGGTGTCTTCAGCGGATTGGCCGGTTCAAAGTTTGGTGCCTCAATGAAGTAGCCGCCCATCTCCGGGGCAAAAAAGAGCACCATGGAGAAGAGAATGAGGAAGCCCATCACACCCACAATATCCTTGACACTGTAGTACGGGTGGAAGGGGATGCCATCACGCGGAATACCGTTTTCATCCTTGTTTTCCTTGATCTCGATGCCATCCGGGTTGTTCGATCCCACCTTATGCAGCGCAACGATATGCACGAACACCAGCCCAACCAGCACAAATGGCAGCAGGAAGTGCAGTGCGAAGAAGCGGTTCAACGTGGCATCCGAGATGACGAAGTCGCCGCGAATAAAGATACCCAGCTCTTCACCTATGAAAGGCACTGCACTGAACAGATTCACAATCACCTGTGCGCCCCAGAAGGACATCTGACCCCAAGGCAGCAGGTAGCCCATGAAAGCAGTTGCCATCATGGCAACATAGATGATCATGCCGATGATCCACAGCAGCTCGCGCGGCCCTCTGTAAGAGCCGTACATGATGCCACGGAACATGTGCAGATAGACCACGATGAAGAAGGCCGATGCCCCGGTCGAATGCATATAACGGATCAGCCAGCCCCACTCCACATCACGCATGATGAATTCAACAGAGCCAAAAGCCAGCTCAGCATCCGGTTTGTAGCTCATCGCCAGCCAAACACCGGTCAAAATCTGGTTTACCAGCATCAATATGGCCAGCGAGCCAAAGAAGTACCAGAAATTAAAGTTTTTTGGCGCGTAGTATTCTGCCAGGTGTTCATTCCACACCTTGGTCGCAGGAAAGCGCTCGTCAACCCAGTTCATAAAGCTCATTATGCTGCTCCTCCATCTTCACCGATCAGAATCACGCTGTCAGAGATGTAGTAATATGGTGGTATGACCAGGTTCGTGGGTGCCGGAAAGCCACTATAGACGCGGGCAGCAAGGTCAAATCTGGAACCATGACAAGGGCAGTAGAAGCCCCCCAGCCAATCTGGCCCTAAATCATCTGGCGCCATCTCAGGGCGGAAGGTTGGCGAACAACCCAAATGCGTACAAATACCCACGGCAACCAGATATTCAGGCTTAATTGAACGATACTCGTTCTTGCAATACTCTGGCTGCTGCTGCATTTCTGAAGCGGGGTCAGCCAATTGATCGGTCAATTTTGACAGGTCAGCCACGGTCTGCTCGGTACGGCGTACAACCCATACCGGCTTGCCGCGCCACTTGACGTTTATCTTCTGACCGGGTTCAAGCTTGCTGATATCGGCCTCTGCCGGTGCACCTGCTGCCCTAGCTCTAGCGCTAGGGGCCCAGGAACCCAGAAAAGGGACTGCTACAAAGACGGCACCAACACCTGCAACTGCACTCGTTGCGGCGGTAAGGAACCTTCGTTTTTTTAGATCCACGCCTGCTGCGCTCATACTGTTTACTCCCCCGGAAGATAAATCTGGATAGATCTGGGACGCTGAATTTTAGTGACTCTGTAGACCCACTTGCTTTTCTTATTGCGGCAATGCGGCCCTGCATTCACCAAGCAAATTAATGGGGTATTTTGTTACAAGCGGCCAATCAGGTCAAGCCGGATTAGGAATATCAATAAACTGGTGCTCCAGTGCATGACATTCTGCCAAATGCTCCCCCAATGCCTGTATTCCGTATCGCTCAGTAGCGTGGTGCCCGGCGGCATAAAAGTGGATACCCAGCTCACGCGCCAGGTGCATCGTGCGCTCTGACAGCTCCCCCGTAATAAAGGCGTCCAGCTTCAACTCTGCCGCCTGCTCAATAGCATCCTGCGCAGCTCCACTGCACCATCCAACACGCTGTAACGGCCTGTCTCCAGCCGGGATGTGCAGCGGCTGCCGGTCAAGGGCTTGCGCAATACGCGCGGCAAGCTCATTGGCAGCCAATGGCTGCTGCAGGCTAGCTTGCCATATCAGGCCATCTTTCATTGGAGTGGCATCCGGAAACCCCAATCGCTCTGCCAGCTGTGCATTATTGCCAAATTGCGGGTGCGCATCCAGCGGCAGATGATAGGCCAGCAGGTTGACCCCGGCCTGCATCAAGGTTCTGATTCGACACCCCTTGATGCCCTTCAGCGGCTCCGACTCCCCTTTCCAGAAATAGCCGTGGTGCACCAATAGCAGATCCGCCTTGGCTTCAACTGCGGCATCAATCAGCGCCTGACAGGCTGTAACGCCAGTGACCACCTTCTCTATCTCAACCCGTCCTGCATCAACCTGCAACCCATTGGGGCAGTAGTCCTGAAAGCACTCTATCTCCAGGAGTTTATTGCAATAGGCTTCCAAATCTCTCAATTCAATCATGGGGCACGACCTCAAACTGCGGCTGGTTTTTCTCTCTGGATTGATAGATTATGCCTCTCCATGGAATTACGAAAGCTCTTTTCCTTTGCCCTGACATCAATCGTGGCTGGTCTTGCCGCGGCTTTTGTCGTGCTGATGTTGCAACCGACACTCTTGGATAACCCTCAACAGCCATCCCAGCTGCCGCCTCCCGTTGCTACTGCAATACAGCCCCCTCCCCCCTCAGCCGCCCCCCAACCCCTGGCGATAACGAATGGACCAGTGTCATACTCAGCCGCTGTCGAAAAAGCAGCACCTTCTGTGGTCAACATATTCACCACCAAACTGATTACCGAGCCGCTTAACCCCGCATTCAATGACCCAGCCTTTCGCTCCTTCTTTAATGACCCGCGAGTAGCCAAGCCACGCCAACGACGGGAAACCAGCCTCGGTTCCGGCGTGATTATGGACGCGCGTGGTTACATTCTGACCAATCACCATGTGATAGAGGGTGCCAGTGAGATTCAGCTGGTGCTGCATGATGGTCGAAATATCTCAGCAGCCGTCGTGGGCACCGACCCGGATACCGACCTGGCCGTGCTTTTTGCCCACACAGAAAATCTTCCCGCCATTGAACTGGGCAGGGCAGAAGAGATCAGGGTAGGTGATGTGGCACTGGCCATAGGCAACCCCTTTGGCGTTGGCCAAACCGTAACCATGGGCATTATCAGCGCCACTGGACGCAATCAGCTGGGCATCAACACCTTTGAGGATTTCATTCAGACCGATGCAGCCATCAACCCAGGCAACTCCGGAGGAGCACTGATCAATGCCTACGGGCACCTGCTGGGCATCAATACGGTTATCTTCTCCAAAACCGGCGGCTCTCAGGGGATTGGTTTTGCCATTCCCGTCTCACTGGCTCAGGGCATTATGCAACAACTGCTGGTACACGGGCGGGTGATAAGAGGGTGGTTGGGTATTATGGTACAGGATATTACACCAGAGCTGGCAGAGTCATTTAACCTGCCTCAGGTAAAGGGCGTGTTGATCTCAGGTGTATTGGAACGAGGCCCGGCCAATATGGCAGGCATTGTGCCTGGCGACATCATTACACGGATCAATAATATGGAGTTTGACAACTCCCGCGACATCCTGAACGCCATCGCCATGCAACCGCCGGGCTCCGTTATCACCATTGATGGCTGGCGAGGACAGCATCAACTGAAACTCAGAGCCTTGATTGCAGAACGCCCACCTCGAGCCCGGCGTTAACGCTATCGAGCCGCCCTGCCCTGTTATGATAGAATCCGTCCACTAACTTCATTACACCCCCAGGCCTTCCAGGCCATGGGGATGCCCGGAAAAATTCAGGATTCACCGTATGGTAAACAAAACCCGTGTCGGGGTCGTTGGCGTTGGCTATCTTGGCCGGTTCCACGCGCTGATCTACTCCCGTATGGCCAATGTAGAGCTGATTGGCATTGTTGACAGCAACACAGAGACAGCAGCAAAGGTTGCTGCCGAGTGCCACTGTGAAGCCTACACCAACCACCAGGATCTTATTGGGAAGCTGGATGCGGTCAGCATCGTTGTACCCACCACCGCCCACCTCAAAGTAGCCCGCCCGTTTCTGGAACAGGGCATCCACATGCTGCTGGAAAAACCCATTGCCACCACCTATGACGAGGGGCGCAAAATTGTACAGCTGGCAGAAGAGCGGGGGGCACTCTTGCAGATTGGCCATCTGGAACGATTCAACGCCGGCGTTATGGCACTGGCAGATCGCATATCCAGTCCACGCTTTATCGAGGCCCACCGTATGGGCGAATTCGTAGCACGGGCAACCGATGTGGATGTGGTCTCCGATCTGATGATCCACGACATCGACATCATACTGTCACTGGTCAATTCAGAGATTACCTCCATCGCGGCGGCCGGCACCAGAGTGCTGACCAACCATATCGACATCGCCAATGCCAGGCTTGAGTTTGCCAATGGGGCTGTGGCCAACGTCATTGCCAGTCGCGTATCAGAAAAGAAGCTGCGCCGTATCCGGGTGTTTGAGGAGAACCTCTATCAATCGCTTGACTTCATTGAGCAGCGCATCGAAACGGCATACCCTAAATCCACCCCTGGCTCGGAGTGGCCCGAGATCATCGTTGAAAAAGTGGATATAGACCCCATCAAACCGCTGGACACTGAACTGGCCGCCTTTATCGACTGCATCAACAGCGGGCAAAAGCCTCTGGTCGATGGTCGTGTCGGGCTGGAGGCCTTAGAGGTCGCACTGAAAGTGAAGGAGATCATAGGCCAATGAGCAAACCACAAAAGCAAGCCCCACAGGGCGGCGTACCCTACCTCAGCTTACAGCGGGAATATCAAGCACTACGTGATGAATGGATGCAGGCCATCGACGGTGCAGGTGCCAGTGGTGCCTTTATCCTCGGCCCCAATGTGCGGGCATTTGAAGAGGAGGCCGCCGCCTACGTTGGTGCAACACATGCAATTGCGGTAGCCAGCGGCACCGATGCGCTGGTGCTGTCACTGCGTGCACTTGGCATTGGCCCAGGGGATGAGGTGATCACCACCCCCTTCACCTTTTTTGCCACGGCCGAGGCCGTCTCGCTGGTGGGTGCAACCCCCGTGTTTGCAGATGTAGAGATCGGCAGTTTTAATATTGATCCGGCCAGCGTAGAGAGCTGCATTACCGATAAGAGCCGCGCCATCCTGCCGGTGCATCTCTTTGGCAACCCTGCGGATATGTCCCGCCTGAATGCCATTGCAGAGAATCATGGCCTGCATATCATTGAAGATGCCGCCCAGGCCTTCGGTGCAGAGCACAATGGCCAGCGCGCCGGCAGCATGAGTGATTGCGGCTGCTTCAGCTTTTATCCCACCAAGGTTTTGGGCTGCTATGGCGACGGCGGGTTGATCACCACCAGCAGTGATGAGGTCAAAACGCGCCTGCTACAGCTGCGAAACCACGGCGCAACCCAGCCCTTCATTCATGTAGAAGCGGGTTATAACAGCCGTCTGGATGAGATACAGGCGGCTCTGTTGCGCATCAAACTGCGTAACATAGAGAGAGCAGTTGCTGCCCGCCGACAGGTTGCATCCTGGTATGATGAAATGCTTTCAGGGCTTGATCTGGTGACGCCTCAGCATGCCGTAAATGGCCGCCATGCCTATAACCTCTACACCATCCGCCACCCACGGCGTGATGCACTGCGCGAGCAGCTCAATAGCTGCAAGATCGGCAGCAGCCAGTGCTACCCGCAGCCTCTGCATCTGCAGGCTGTATATGCAGAGCTGGGCTATAAAACAGGGGATCTTCCAGTAGTTGATGGGCTCTGCTACGAGACGCTGTCGCTGCCGATATTCCCGGATCTCAGCAGAGAGCAGGTGGCCTATGTCTGTGAGCAGGTAGCCAAGGTCTAATCTTCAAATATGCCAGTGGGCTTGCCATCCAGACTCTGGACATTTCTATCTGCCCAATATTGGGTGATCCCCACTTCACCCTTTTTATCTATCCAGCGGGTCAGGGTGTCGCGCTGCCCTCTGTAGCTGTAGAGGGGAACGCCAAAGCCACATGAGGTATGCACCAGCTCAACATCCATCTCGATCAGCTGGCGCGCGCCCGCCGTATCAGGAAAATGCTGCAGCAGCGCCTCCCAATCATCATCACGAGGGTGGATAGTACGGGCATGGCCGTAGAGCCGCAGGATTTTAGGGTCACCCTCAAAGGCACAGAACATGATGGTCATACGATCATCCTCCCGCAGATGGGCGGCCGTCTCATTGCTACTGCCGGTATAGTTCAGCCATAGCACCCGGTTGCTGTTGATGATGTGCAGACTCTCCAGCCCTTTCGGGGAAAGATTCAAGTGGCCGCCTTTAGGTGCTGTGGCGACAAAAAACATCTGCTGTGCCTGAATAAACTCTTGGTGTTTGTTACTGATTTCCGGGTATGTCTTGCCCACGTCTCTCTGTTTCCTTGGTTGTAATTAGCGATGGATTACCGTCTTGATAACACGATCATACTCAAAGTAGACGGTAAACTTCTCGTATACCCAGCGGGTAATGGGCGGTTTGCCAATAGCGGAAAGCTCCTGTCGGGCCTGCCCAAATTTATTGTATACCTGCTCCATGGTTTGGCCACGGCCAGGGTGAGGCATACTATCAGAAGTCTCCGCAATGACATCCAGCAGCAGCGTGTCACCAACTGCCAGCGGAGGCATGGTAAACAGGGCAGTAATCAGAACCAGCAGTGCAACGTGTTTCATGGGAGATATTCTCCAATCCGTAAAACTTACGGACAAATATAGCATTTCATTCTAACTAACGGAACGGGTTAAATTTTTTAACCTTCTATAATAGTCCACCAGAAGTGTGGATTAGCGCACAGAAAACCACTTGATCAATAGTAAACAGCGGCTTATCCCAGATGCGCGGGTTAGGCAACAACCTGCGTGGCATCCAAGGAAAAAAGTATGAACAGAAAAACCCTTCTACTGCTTCCATTTCTGCTCGCTGCCAGTGCAGGCATCTACTGGTGGCTACAGATAAAAGATGGAGCTGAAGCTGGCGCCCCGCTGACCCTGTATGGCAATGTCGATATCCGGGAGGTGAGGCTTGCATTCAATGGCAGTGAACGCATTGAGGAGATTCGGGTGCAGGAGGGGGACAGAGTAAAGAAGGGAGAGATCCTGGCCCGGCTGCATACAGAGCGCCTGCAAGCGGTGATGGAGGAGGCTGAAGCAATGGTTGCAGCACAGCAGCAGGTGCTGGCAACGCTGGAGGCTGGCAGTCGACCCGAGGAGATCCGCAAGGCAGAGGCCGATCTGGAAGCGGCAATAGCAAAGGCTCAGGCGGCACAGGACACCTATGAACGGAGGCACAGGCTGAGCGAGCAGAAACTGGCATCACCTGAAGTGGTGGAAGAGGCGAAGGCGGCCGCAAGCGTCGCCGCTGCCCAGGTGAAAGCGGCCAGAGCCGCACTCGATCTGGTACTGGCCGGACCACGGAAAGAGGTGATCGCCCAGGCTCGCGCCCAGCTTCATGCGCAACAGGCAGCACTAACCCTGGCCCGAGTGCAGCTGACCGATGCCTCCCTGATCGCCTCGGCCGACGCTATTGTGCGTGACCGCATCCTGGAGCCGGGCGACATGGCCTCACCCCAGACCCCAGTACTCACACTCGCCCTGGTCAATCCAGTCTGGGTGCGGGCCTATCTGCCGGAACCAGCACTGGGCCAGATTACCCTGGGTGCAAAGGCCACCATTCATACCGACAGCTATCCCGGCAAGCGCTATGCCGGGTGGGTAGGATTCATCTCGCCCACCGCAGAGTTCACCCCCAAGAATGTCCAGACCCCGGAACTACGCACCCGACTGGTCTATTCGGTCAGAGTATTCGCCTGCAACCCACAGGATGAGCTGCGCCTGGGGATGCCCGTCACGGTCACCATCCTCCTGAACCAGCCCTCCCCCTCAGCAGAACTGACCAGCAACCACTGCGGACAATAGCCGTGAGCGGCGCCGTAATCACCCTCTCTGCAGTCAGCAAGAGCTTCCACCGTGCCGGACATAAAATAACCGCACTGGACAGCATTGATCTTACCCTTCAGCCAGGCCGGGTAACGGGCTTAATCGGCCCTGACGGCGCAGGCAAGACCACATTGATGCGCCTTGTCGCCGGACTGCTGCTGCCGGACAAGGGGGCGATCCGGGTGCTGGGGATCGATGCCCTCGCCCGGCCGCTGGAGGTTCAGTCCAGCATCGGCTACATGCCACAGCGCTTTGGCCTCTATGAAGATCTGAGTGTGCAGGAGAACCTTGAGCTCTATGCCGATCTACAGGGCGTGCCAGTGGCACAGCGTGCGGCTCGCTTTCAAAAGCTGATGCAGATGACCAGCCTGAGTCCATTCACCCGACGGCTGGCCGGGAAACTCTCCGGCGGCATGAAACAGAAGCTGGGGCTGGCCTGCACACTGGTGCGCTCGCCCCGGCTACTGCTGCTGGATGAACCCACTGTCGGTGTCGATCCACTCTCCCGACGCGAACTCTGGCAGATCGTCTATCGCCAGGTGCAAGAGGTGGGGATGGGTGTACTGCTCTCCACCGCCTATCTGGATGAGGCGGAGCGTTGCGACGAGGTGATCCTGATGCACCAGGGGAAGCTGCTGGGACAGGGAACCCCTGCGGAGTTCAGCCGCCCGGTTTCCGGCCGCATCTTTCAGGCGAGTGCTGCCGGCTGCTCTCACCGTCGCCTGCAGGAGCAGCTAAGTCGGGCACCCGGTGTGCTGGATGCCCTGATCGAGGGCGAGGCGGTGCGTCTGGTGATGGAGACCCCCGGCAAGCCAGAACCCGAAGCACTACTGCCAGAGCAGCAAAACCTCCAGCTCACAGCGGTGGAGCCACGCTTTGAAGATGCCTTTATCGCCCGCCTGAAGAGACCGCGTGATCTGGGCAGCATGACGCTTTCACTGCGAAAAAAGGTCACTGCCAATACAGATGACGAAGTGATCCGGGTGCACAATCTGCAACGCCGCTTTGGTGACTTTATCGCCGTAAACGATATCAGCTTCAGCGTGCGCCGGGGCGAAATCTTTGGCCTGTTGGGAGCCAATGGTGCAGGCAAATCCACCACCTTTCGCATGCTCTGCGGATTGCTTCCCGCCAGCAGTGGCGAGCTGGCAGTGGCCGGTCATGACCTGCGCCAGGCCGCCGCCAGCGCTCGCGGGCGCATCGGTTATATGGCGCAGAAGTTCTCACTCTATACCAGCCTCTCTGTGATACAGAACCTGCGCTTCTTCTCAAGCGTCTATGGCCTGCGGGGCAGGCAGCAAAAGGCACGCCTGGAGTGGGCACTGACCACTTTCGAGCTGGAGCCATTCCGCGATGCCAATGCCGGCGATCTGCCACTGGGTTACAAGCAGCGCCTCTCTTTTGCTGCGGCACTGATGCATGAGCCGGAGATCCTGTTTCTCGATGAGCCTACCTCCGGTGTCGACCCCCTTGCCCGACGTGAATTCTGGACTCGCACCAACGCCCTGGCGGAAGCTGGTGTCACGGTGCTGGTCACCACCCACTTCATGGAGGAGGCCAACTACTGTGACCGGCTGGTGATCATGGCCGAGGGCGAGGTGCTGATCGAGGGGACACCACTGACAATGAAAGCCAGCGCACGCACGGCAGAAAACCCGGACCCGACCATGGAAGATGCCTTCATTCAGCTCATTGAGCAGCGGCAGGCACAGCAGGCGACGGCATGAGAGGATCATCCCGCATGCGTCTGTTGGGCATGATCCACAAGGAGAGTCTACAGATCCTGCGCGACCCATCGAGCATCTCCATCGCCTTCGTGCTGCCGGTGGTGCTGCTGTTCCTGTTCGGCTACGGCGTTTCGCTGGATGCCAAGCTGATTCCGGTCGGCATCGTCATCGAACAGCCGGACACTGCAACCCAATCACTGGCCGGAGCCTTTGAACGCTCCGAGTTTTTTCAGCCATACCACTTCGACAGCATCCAGACGGCCCAGCAGATGCTGAATGAACGTCATATCGACGGCATCCTCTGGATGCGCAGTAACTTCTCCTCCAACCTGCTGGCGGGCGAAGAGGCACCCATCGGCGTAATCATCAACGGGGTCGATTCCAATCAGGCCAACATCACCCAGGGCTATATCCAGGGCACCTGGCTGGCCTGGCTGAGCCGCTATGCTGAAAGCCGTGGCCATTCACTCCCCATGCCGGTGAGCCTGGAGCAGCGGGTCTGGTTCAATGCGGCACTCTCCAGCCGTCTGTTTCTAGTGCCGGGATTGATCGCCATTATCATGACCATGATCGGCTCCCTGCTCACCGCCCTGGTGGTGGCACGGGAGTGGGAGCGCGGCACCATGGAGGCGCTGATGGTGACGCCACTGCGCATCGGGGAGCTGCTGGCGGGCAAGCTGATCCCCTATTTTGCGTTGGGCATGACGGGCATGCTGTTCAGTGTGGCGCTGGCAGTCTGGCAGTTCGAGGTGCCTCTGCGCGGCTCCCTGTGGCTGCTGATGGTCAGCTCTGCGCTTTTCATGCTGGTGGCGCTGGCCATCGGCATGCTGATCTCCATTGTCGCCAAAAACCAGTTCGTGGCCGGGCAACTGGCGATTATCGTCACCTTTCTGCCTGCGTTCATCCTCTCCGGCTTTCTGTTCGACATCAACTCCATGCCGGAGTGGGTGCAGCTCATCACCCATCTGGTTCCAGCTCGCTACTTCGTGGCCATCCTGCAGACCCTGTTTCTGGCTGGGGATGTCTGGCCGGTGGTGCTGAGCAACATGGGTGCGTTGCTGATCATGCTGCTGTTCTTCTTCACCCTGGTGTGGCGAAAGTCCCACAAGCACCTGGAGTAAAGAGTGACCTGTTTCAGATATATTCTGGCGCTTGCCATCAAAGAGTTTCTGGCGCTGCTGCGGGACAAACGCAGCCGCATGGTCATCATCGGCCCACCCATCGCCCAGTTGCTGATATTCGGTTTTGCCGCCACCTATGATCTGAACAATGTGCCGGTCGTCATCTTTGATGAGGATCGCGGCGTTGCAGCGCGTGAGCTCGTCAGCCGCATCGATGGCTCACCCAATTTTCAGGTTGTCACCACCATCTCCCATGACAGCGAAATTGCCCCCCTTATCGACAACAAAGAGGCATTGCTGGTACTGCACATCGGCCAGAATTTCAGCGCTGATCTGATGCAGGGGCGTACCGCGCCACTACAGGCCATCCTGGATGGGCGCAACTCCAATACAGCGATGATTGCGATGAACTATCTGCGCACCATTCTACTGGACTACAACCGCAGCTGGCTGGAGTCGCAGGGCAGAAGCGGCCCACTGGTTACCCTGCAAACCCGTACCTGGTATAACGAAAACCTGCAATCACGCTGGTTCATCATACCCGGCATTGTTGGTTTGTTGACACTGGTGGTCACCCTGCTGGTGACGGCGCTCTCAGTAGCCCGTGAACGGGAGGCGGGCACCTTTGACCAGCTGCTGGTGACCCCTCTGCGACCGACGGAGATCCTCATCGGCAAAGCCATCCCCGGCATCGTTATCGGCCTGTTGCAGGCAACACTGATCATTGTACTGATGGTGCTCTTTTTCAACATCCCCCTGCGTGGCAGTATTGGCGCACTCTACCTGGGCATTGTGCTGTTTCTGCTCTCCGCAGTGGGCATCGGGCTGATGATATCGGCCATTGCGGCCACCCAGCAGCAGGCGGTGCTCGGTGCCTTTCTGTTTCTGGTGCCGTCAGTCATTCTCTCCGGCTTTGCCACCCCCATCGCCAACATGCCACAGCTGGTGCAGTGGCTCACCTATCTCAACCCGCTGCGCTATTTCCTGGTGGTCGTACGCGGGGTCACACTGGAGGGAGATGGTTATGCCCTGCTGATGAACCAGTACTGGCCGATGGCCATCATTGGAGTGGCTTCCCTGGCTTTTGCAGGCTGGCTGTTCCGCAACCGGATGTATTGACCTCTGTCATGGCGCTTGCGCCTGAATACGCATCGTCTACAGTTGCTACCAGCAAATAGCTATACCACACCCGACCAGACCCGGAGAGGAACATGAACAAATCCTTACAGAGCAAACAGACAGGCAGCATGGAGATCGGCCTGATCGGGCTGGCGGTGATGGGTCAGAACCTGGCTCTGAATATCAACGATCACGGCTTCCGGGTGGCGGTCTACAACCGCTCCAGCGCAAAGGTGAATGCCTTTCTTGACGGCCCCGCAAAAGGCACAGACATCACCGGCGCCCACTCCCCGGCGGAGCTGGTGGCGCTGCTGACCAGGCCGCGCAAGGTTATCCTGATGATCCGGGCTGGCGCTGCGGTAGACCAGACCATCGAGCAGCTGCTGCCCCATCTGGAGCCAGGTGACATCATTATCGACGGCGGCAACTCCCACTTCTCCGACAGCAACCGGCGCACCTGCGAGCTGGCACAACAGGGCATCCGTTTTCTCGGCTGCGGTATCTCCGGTGGCGAAGAGGGGGCGCGGCATGGCCCCTCCATCATGCCCGGCGGAAACCCCGAAGCCTGGCCAGAGGTAAAACCCATCCTCCAGGCCATCGCCGCACAGGTGGACGGCAAACCCTGTTGCCAATGGGTGGGCGAAGCAGGTGCCGGCCACTATGTAAAGATGGTGCACAACGGTATTGAGTACGGCGATATGCAGCTGATCTGCGAGGCCTATCACCTGATGCGCAGCGGTCTGGGGATGACGGTGGATGAGATAGAGGCCACCTTCAGCCAGTGGAACAGCGGCCTGCTGGACTCCTATCTGATCGAGATCACCACCCATATTCTCAGCTTCAAGGATGAGCGGGGCGCACCGTTGATCGACCAGATTCTCGACTGCGCCGGGCAGAAAGGCACTGGCAAATGGACCGGCATCAGCGCCCTGGAGCTGGGCATCCCGCTGACCCTGATCGGCGAGGCGGTCTTCGCCCGCGCACTCTCCGCCCTGAAGCCGGAACGGGAGCGAGCGGCAGAGCAATTCCCCCGCCGCCCCTCAGCCCACCCCGATGACCGGCAATCTGCCATCAGCGCCATCCATGACGCCCTCTATGCCTCCAAGATCATCTCCTACGCCCAGGGCTACATGCTGATGCGCGAGGCGGCCCGCCACTATGGCTGGAAGCTCCAGTTCGGCGATATCGCCCTGATGTGGCGTGGTGGCTGCATCATCCGCAGCCGCTTCCTCGGCGACATCAAACAGGCCTTCGACGCTGACCCGCAGCTGGAGAATCTACTGCTTGCCCCCTTCTTCAGCCAGGCCATCGAACAGGCCCAGGCGGGATGGCGCAGGACACTGGTTCTGGGGATAGAACAGGGCATCCCCCTGCCCGCCTTCAGCGCCGCCCTGGCCTTCTTCGACGGCTACCGCAGCGCCCGGCTGCCGGCCAATCTGCTGCAGGCCCAGCGCGACTACTTCGGTGCCCACACCTACGAGCGGATCGACCGGCCACGCGGCGAGTTCTTCCATACCGACTGGATCGGCTCCGGCGGTAACGCCTCATCCACCGACTACAAGGGCTGACACCATGACCGACACCGCCTGCACCTATGTCATCTTCGGCGCTACCGGCAACCTCTCGCGCATCAAGCTGATGCCCGCCCTCTACCATCTGGAGGCGGTGGGCAAGCTGCCGAAAGAGACCATCATCCTGGCCCTGGGTCGCAGCATCCAGGATCGTGACTCGTTTATTGCTGAAGTTCGCAACTGGATCAGTGAAAAGGCCCGTGGCGGCCTGGATGAGGCCATATTCAAACGCTTCACTGAGCGGTTGCGCTATTTCAAGGGGGATCTGACCGACCCGACGATCTACCCGCGTCTGAATTCACTGCTGCAGGATCGGAGCACCTTTCCCGTCAATATCGCCTTCTACATGGCCATCCGCCCTGCTGATTTCGGTAGCGTGATAGAGCAACTCAGCAGCGTCGGGCTACTGCGGGAGAGCCATGGCTGGAAGCGGGTGGTGATCGAAAAACCCTTCGGCTACGACCTGGAGAGCGCCCGGGCGCTACAGCACCTCATCAGCAAGCACCTGCGAGAGGAGCAACTGTTCCGCATCGACCACTATTTGGGGAAGGGGACGGTGCGCAACGTACTGGTCTTCCGCTTTGCCAACCTGCTGCTGGAACCGCTGTGGAATCGTAACTACATCGACCATATCCAGATCACCCATTCGGAACAGATCGGCGTGGGTGATCGCGCCGCCTTCTACGACGGGGTCGGAGCCATGCGCGATATGATCCAGAGCCACCTGCTGCAACTGCTGACGCTGGTCGCCATGGAGCCACCTGTCTCCATGAGCGCAGAGGATCTGCGCGACGAGAAGGTCAAGGTACTCAAATCCATCCGCCCCATCCCCCGAAATGCGGTACACGCCCACGCCTTCCGCGCCCAATACACCGATGGGCAACTGGGCGGAAAGCCAGTCAAAGGCTATCTGCGAGAGGGAAATGTCCCAACCGACAGCGTCACCGAAACCTACGCCGCCCTCAAACTCTATATCGACAACTGGCGCTGGCGTGATGTCCCCTTCTACCTGCGCACCGGCAAGCGCATGGCGCAGGGGCGCTCCCTGATTGGCATCTGCTTCAAGCGGCCACCGCAGCAGCTCTTCCGCAATACCGCCATCCAGCGCATGCAGCAGAACTGGGTGCTGCTCGGCATTCAACCCGGCGATGCGCTGCGTATCGAGATGACGGTGAAGGAGCCGGGGCTGGAGATGCAGACCCGCCAGACCAGCCTCGATGCCAGCCTGTGCGGAAAGGACGAGGAGACCACCGATGCCTACGAGGGGCTGCTGCTGGACATCATCACCGGCGACCGCTCGCTGTTCCTGCGTTACGACGAGGTGGAGCAGGCCTGGCAGGTGGTGGACCCGATAATCCGCACCTGGGCCATGGAGCGGGAGTTCATCCACAGCTACCCCGCTGGCAGCTGGGGACCACAAGAGAGTCGCCGCCTGTTTGAAAAAGAGGAGCATCACTGGCGGCACTGTCTGGAACCGGAGTGCCAGCAGTGAACGAGCCGGTCTGGGTTCGGTTCGATAGCGCCGAAGCGGTTGCCCAGGCCGCCTGCCAGCGCATCTTGAAGATGGCCCGTGAGGCCATCAGCACCCACGGCCGATTCCAGCTGGCAGTCGCCGGTGGCACCACCCCGGAGCACACCTACCAGCTGCTGGCCGGGGCACAGGCCGACTGGCCCCGCTGGCACCTCTACTTCGGTGACGAACGCTGCCTCCCCCCCACGCACCCCGAACGCAACAGCCGGATGGCGGAACAGGCCTGGACTGGCCGGGTCGCTATCCCACCATCACAGATCCACCCCATCCCCGCCGAACTCGGCCCGGAACAGGGAGCCAAAAACTACGCCCGACTCATCCACAGCGCCCTCCCCTTCGACCTGGTTCTGCTGGGCATGGGCGAGGATGGCCACACCGCCAGCCTCTTTCCGGGTCACCACCACCCCGCAGGCTCCGCAGTGGTTGCCGTCCATAATGCCCCCAAACCACCGCCGGAGCGGATCAGCCTCAGCGCCGCCACCCTGGGCAACTGCCGCCACCTGCTCTATCTGATCACAGGTGCCGGAAAGCAGCAGGCCGTGGCGGCATGGCGCAGAGGGGAACCCCTGCCCATCAGCCAGATCCGGCCCATGGGCAGCAGTGAGGTTCTTATCGATACTGCAAGTCTGGAATCAGGACTATAGGCAACGCAGCAGCAATCCCAGTATTGCTCTAGTATTTAAGGATATGGCACAGAGAACTCAGGCAGCACTGGCGGGCATCGCCAACACCTGAAGGCAGCCAATAAAAATCATGCACAGATCAAAAAAACCGATAGGTTTCTGGTCCGCAGTCTCGATGGGGATTGGCGCAATGGTGGGTGCCGGAATCTTTGCGCTGCTTGGCGAAGCCAGCGCCATCTCCGGCAGCGCCGTCTACATCTCATTTATCATTGGCGGAATCATCGCGCTATTTAGCGGCTACTCTTTGGGAAAACTGGGCGCCAGATTCCCCTCCGCAGGCGGCATGGTCGAGTACCTGACACAGGCCTATGGCATCGGTTTTTTTACCGGCACCATGAGCATCATGCTCTTCTTTTCCGCCATCGTCTCCCTAACGCTCATTGCCAAAGCCTTTGGCAATTATGCAGTAACCTTTATGCCGGATGGCATCTCACATCTGTGGCGCCACCTCTTTTCAATCGGCATTGTCATCCTGTTTGTTCTGATCAATCTCAAGGGGGCAAAAGATGTGGCAGTTTGGGAGAGGCTAACGGTTGCGATTAAATTCATTGTACTCAGCATCCTCTCCATTGCAGGGATCAGCCACCTGAATCCCACACTGCTCTCTCCAGATCACTATCCACCTGGCAGTGACATACTCTTTAGCCTCGCCATCACTTTTTTTGCATTTGAAGGGTTTCGGGTAATTACCAACACCGCTGAGGATATGCCCAACCCCGCCAAGACCCTGCCAAGAGCCATTATGACCGCCATTGTATTGGTCATGGTGCTATATGTGGCGATAGCTTTTGCCGTCTTTGGTAACCTGCCAACCGAAAAGGTCATTGCGGCCAAGGATTTTGCCTTGGCGGAGGCCGCACTGCCCATCTTTGGGCAGGCAGGTTTTACCGTTGTGGCCATCACTGCATTAATAGCGACCGCATCAGCCATCAATGCCAACCTCTATGCAGTAACCAATGTGACCTATCAGCTGGCTAAAGATGGTGAGCTGCCCGGCATATTCGGGGAACCTGTCGCACACAGCCGGGAGGGGTTGGTCATTAGCGGCATTCTGATCATCATCCTGTCACTGCTGTTTGACCTGACCGAGATTGCCGCCATCGGCTCTATCTCCATCCTGTTTATTCATGCAGTTACGCATATCGGGCACTTAAAGATCATCACTAAAACCGGCGCATCACGCTGGGCCGTTTCTGTTGCTGCAATACTGAGCCTGCTGGCCATGATACTTGCACTGATTTACGTCAGCCAGGCATCAGACCAGGTAATCGTAATCCTTATTGGTTTTGTCATCATTGCAGCAACAACAGAGATTATCCTGCAAAAAACAACCAAAAGAGAGGTCAAGCCAAGAACCCGATAAAAGGATGTTCTGGATATTTTATTGACCAACAACCAAGCATGAGAGGGCGGATCAGAAGGATGATTGCCACCGCCATGTATTCGCCCCTTTTTCTGACAAGGCGGATACTGGATTGCGCTAAGGAATATCCATGAAAAAGACCACCGATGACTACACCCGGCAGCCCATTGATGAAACCATTGGGTCGCTACGCAGCGATACCGAACGGGGGTTGAGCGAAGCCGAGGTCGGCAAGCGCCTCGAACAGTATGGTTACAACGAGATCAAAGAGAAGGAGGAGCCGCTCTGGCACCGCATCTTCCGCCGCTTCTGGGGGCCGATCCCATGGATGATCGAGGTAGCCGCCCTGCTCTCTGCCCTGGTGCAGAAGTGGGAAGACTTTCTCATTATCCTGGTGATGCTGCTGGTAAACGCCGGCCTGGATTTCTTCCAGGAACACCGCGCCCTGAATGCGCTGAAGGCATTGAAGCAGCATCTGGCCAACGAGGTTATTGTACTGCGCGAAGGTCTGTTCCAGACCCTTCCTGCCCGTGAACTGGTGCCCGGTGACATCATCAGGCTCAGGATCGGCGATATCGTACCCGCCGATCTCCAGCTGCTCAGCGGCGACTATCTGCTGATCGACCAGGCGGCACTCACCGGCGAGTCTCTGCCCGCCAGCAAGAAGAGCGGCGAGGTGGCCTACGCCAACACCATCGTCAAGCAGGGAGAGATGCTGGCAGTGGTGGTCAACACCGGCATGCAGACCAACTTCTCCAGCGTGGTATCGCTGGTGGCCAAGGCCAGCCTGGAGGAGCGCAGCCACTTCCAGAAGATGGTGATCCAGATTGGCAATTTCCTGATCCTGATCACCATCGCCCTGGTACTGCTGATCATCATGGTCTCCCTCTTCCGCCACGAGCCACTGATGGAGATCGCCCGCTTTGCGCTGGTGCTGACCGTGGCAGCCATTCCTGTAGCACTGCCGGCGGTGCTATCCGTGACCATGGCCGTGGGGGCGATCAATCTGGCCCGGCGTCAGGCCATCGTCTCACGCCTCACCGCCATCGAGGAGCTGGCCGGGGTAGACATCTTCTGCTCAGACAAGACCGGCACCCTGACCAAAAACGAGATGAAGGTCACCGATCCGGTGGTGCTGGATGGTTTTAATGAGCGGGAGCTGTTTCTCACCGCCGCGCTGGCATCGAAGCTGGAGAACAACGATCCTATCGAGCTGCCCATCTTCCACTACCTGGATGAAAAACTGCCGGATCTGGACTGGCGAGCCTATACCCAAAAGAGCTTTATCCCCTTTGACCCGGTGCGTAAATGCACCGAGGCGGTGGTCGAGTACAAGGGGGACTCCTTTCTGGCGCTCAAAGGGGCGGCACAGGTGCTCATGGAGATGGCTGAACTCAGTGATGATGCCGCCCAGAGCCTGAACACCACTGTGGATCTGCTGGCCTCCAAAGGCTACCGCACGCTGGCGGTGGGGCGTAAGCAAGGGGATGCGCCGCTGGAGCTGATCGGCCTGATCCCCCTCTATGATCCACCACGCGATGATTCAAAAGCCGTCATCGCCGAGATGATCAACTACGGCGTACAGGTCAAGATGGTCACCGGGGATAACCTGGCCATCGCCAGGGAGATCGGTCGCCTGCTGGATCTGGAGCAGGAGAGTATCCGCTCCCAGCAGCTTTCCGGCAGTGGCAGCGCCGAGATGCTGACCCTCACCTCGGCACTGGCGGCAGCCATCTACCGGCGGCTCAATGACGAGGTATCCCAGCGCGAAGCACAACGCTTTGCCGATGATGTGATGGAGATGGTGCAGGCCACTTACGACACCCGTCTGCTGGATCGGGAGTTTATTCATACCCACGAATCCGCCATCGTAGAGATGATTACAGATGTGGACATCTTCGCCGAGGTGGTGCCCGAGGATAAATACCGCATCGTGGACACCCTGCAAAAGGCGGGGCACATCATCGGTATGACCGGCGACGGCGTCAATGACGCCCCGGCACTGAAGAAGGCCGACTGCGGTATTGCAGTCTCCGGCGCTACCGATGCAGCAAGGGCAGCCGCAGACATCATCCTTACCGCACCCGGACTCGGGGTGATCAATGATGCCATCAAACAGGCGCGCATCACCTTCGAACGCATGAAGAGCTATGCCACCTTCCGCATCGCTGAAACCATCCGCATCATCCTCTTCATGACCCTCTCCATCGTGGTGTTCGACTTCTACCCGATCACTGCGCTGATGATCATCCTGCTGGCGCTGCTCAACGACATCCCCATCCTGGCCATCGCCTATGACAATACACAGGTGGATCGCAAGCCGGTACAGTGGAAGATGCGGGAGCTGCTCACCATCTCCAGCGTACTCGGCATCGCGGGCGTGATCTCCTCATTTCTGCTCTTTTTTATCCTGCAGGAACAGGGGCTTCCTGAAGATGTCATACAGACACTGTTGTTTTTAAAGCTGCTGGTGGCCGGGCACAGCACACTCTACATCACCCGTGCCGAAGGGTGGTTCTGGCAGCGACCCTGGCCCTCACCCCTGCTGTTTGGCGCTACCTTTGGCACCGAGATTCTGGGCACGCTGATCGCCGTCTACGGCCTCTTTATAACCGCCATCAGTTGGGAGCATGCGTTATGGATCTGGGGCTATGCCCTGGTCTGGTTCGTGATCAACGATGCCATAAAAATGGGAAGCTACAAGCTGCTGCGCAGCAAAGGATTGCTGGCCTGAAGCTGAAAGGTTCCGATGATCCAGCAGCGCTGGTTTTTGTACAGTGGAGTAGCCCATGAGACTCTCTTTTCACGGCGCAGACCGGGGTGTAACCGGCTCCTGCCATCTGATCGAATGCAACGACCAGCGTATCCTCATCGACTGCGGGCTCTATCAGGGCGGACGTGAGCTGGATGAAGAGAATGCCGGGCCATTCGGCTTTAAACCAGCAGATATTGATTTCGTGCTGCTGACCCACGCCCATCTGGATCACTGCGGACGGCTGCCGCTGCTCGCCAACCGCGGTTTTTGCGGCGAAGTCATAACCACTGCTGCCAGCCGGGAGCTGACGCGCTTAGCTTTCCAGCGTTATGGCGAGAACCTCTCTTCATCATCCAGTTCCAGATGGATCATGATGCCCCCCCTCTAACGTGGTTATCTTTAGTTGAACCGTGGCGAGGGCAACCAAGGTGCTACAGATAGGGTGCCATCACCAGACTGACAATGGCCATCAGCTTGATCAGGATATTGAGCGACGGCCCCGATGTATCTTTAAAAGGATCACCAACCGTATCGCCCACGATGCAGGCATTGTGCACAGGAGACCCTTTACCGCCCAGATGGCCTTTTTCCACATATTTCTTGGCATTGTCCCAGGCACCGCCCGCATTGGCCATCAACAGAGCCAGCAGCACGCCGCTTAGCAGTGCGCCACCAAGCATTCCGCCCAGTGCATGCGCCCCAATACCAAACCCAACCACAGGTGGCACGATGATGGCCATCAGGCCTGGCCCCACCATGCGTCTCAGAGCCGCGTTGGTCGCAATGGTCATACAACGCGCATTGTCGGGTTTCGCCAGGCCCTCGCGCAGACCGGGGATGTCGCGGAACTGGCGTCGAATCTCCTCCACCACCTCCGAGGCGGCCTCGCCGACAGCGGTCATGGTCATGGCGCTGAACAGGAACGGCAGCAGCCCACCAACGAACAGCCCGATCAGCACCTGCGGCTCTGTGATGTGCAGATCAAAGCCCGGGATGTGCAGGCCGACCGTCTGCACATAGGCACTGATCATCGCCAGTGCGGTAAGCGCGGCCGCACCGATGGCGAAACCCTTGCCGATGGCAGCTGTGGTATTGCCCAACTCATCCAGGGTATCCGTGATGGCTCGCGTCTCTTCACCCAACCCCGCCATCTCTGCGATACCACCCGCATTATCAGCTACCGGGCCATAGGCATCGACAGCCATGACCATACCCACAGTGGAGAGCATGCTCACCGCCGCCAGCGCAACGCCGTAAAGTCCGGCCAATTGAGTCGCTACATAGATGATGGCGCCCAGAGTGAGCAACGGCACGGTCATCGACTGCATCCCGACAGCCAGACCCGTGATGATGACCGTGGCCGGGCCCGTCTTGCCGGCACGCGCAATGCGGCGCACAGGGGCACCTTTGGTGAAGAACTCTGTGGCCAGCCCGATGGTGATCCCGCCGACGGTTCCTGCCACCGCCGCCCACCAGAGGGCGATGTCGATTGAGAGCCAGCCGATCACCAGCCAGGCCGCTACGACAGATAGTGCACTGGCGCTGATCAGCCCCAGCCGCAGTGCCACCTCGGGGGAGCGGCGGCTGAGCAGGCGCACTATTACAATGCCCAGGAGAGAGGCCAGCAGCCCACCAGATGAGATAGCCAGCGGGAGAAACAGCAGCGCAGACCGGCCACCCAATGCATCGGCAGCCACCACGCCCATGGTGGAGGCGATGGCAATGCCAGCAATGATAGCGCCACAATAAGACTCGAAAATATCGGCCCCCATGCCCGCCACATCGCCCACATTATCGCCCACGTTGTCGGCAATGACACCGGGGTTGCGTGGATCATCCTCAGGGATGCCCTCTTCGATCTTTCCCACCAGGTCGGCGCCGACATCAGCGGTCTTGGTATAGATACCACCACCGACACGCGCGAACAGCGCCACAGAAGAGGCACCCATGCCGAAGCCGTTCAACACCCGTAAAGACTCTGGATCAGCGCCCAGCATGAGGTAGAGCAGACCCAGCCCCAACAGCCCCAAAGAGGCAACGGCTATACCCATCACAGATCCACTGGCAAAGGCCACCGCCAGCGCCGCCGAGGCACCTTGATCATGTGCTGCAAGGGCCGTACGCAGATTGGCTCTTGTCGCCGTAAAGATGCCGATGAAACCAGCTGAGGCTGAGCAGAGGGCGCCAAACAGAAACGCCAGCGCTGTCTGCCAACCGAGCAGGAGGAAGAGTACGGCAAACACCGCCGCCACAAACAGAGCCAGGTAGGCGTACTCCTGGCGCATGAAGACCATGGCCCCTGAATGGATGGCCTCAGCTATCTCGCCAGCCTTGCCATGCTCTACCGGCTGCCGCCGGATCGACTGGAAAAGCAGATAGGCGATCACCAATCCCGCAAGGCCGAAAAGTGGAGGAGCCCATGTGGCTTCCATTATGGTTGCACCCAGGTCAATTAATGATCGGTCAGGTTGACCCTGTCTCTATTACCCATGCACATAGAACAGAGAGACCAAGTATACCTCGCAGACCGCATGATTCAATTGATATTCCGGGTCGTTGTATTCGTATCTGATCGGGTGATTATGAACAATTTGGACTATTTGAGACTCATTTCATATTGGACAAGGCTCCCGAGATATCAGACAGACCAGATCTGGATCTTCGCGTTTCAATCCACGCGCCCGTAAAGGGCGCGAC